>DPKU01000077.1 GCA_003542355.1 Clostridiales bacterium
GGTCGGGGTTCACACCATCTCCTCGAGGATTCCCTCTACGGCCTCTTCGTTGATATTTTGCACCAGTACGATCTCGCTGATCAAAATCTGCCTGGCATTCGTAAGCATTTTCTTCTCGCCCGTGGACAGTTTCTTGACCCGGTCCACCCGCATAAGATTCCGAACGACCTGGGCCACCTGGGTGATGTCTCCACTCTTGAGCATGTCCATGTTTTCCCGAAAACGGCGGTTCCAATTGTCATCCATTTCCGTTGATTCCTGATGAAGAAGTGCATAGACTTCATCCACTTTTTCCGGCGATACGATCGGCCGGATCCCGGCTGGGTCGGCATGTCCCACCGGAACCATCACCTGCATGTTTCCGTAAGGAATGTGCAGAATATAGTAAGCTCTGGTCTCGCCCAGAACTTCCTTTTCTTCGATCTTTTCTATGATTCCTGCGCCGTGCATTGGATACACGACTCTATCTCCGATGGCGTACATACATTTCCTCCCGAGCATATTATATATGGCGGGGGGTGAATAGTCAACCAAACAAAAATAAATGACAGTTTATCATACGGGTTTGGCCCTGTCAACTATATTTTCTGGCTCCAGTGTAAACCAGAAACAGCTGCCTTCCCCTTCCCTGCTTTCTACGCCAAAATCAGAGCCGTGGAGCTGTAGGATCTCCTTGGTGATGGAAAGTCCCAGCCCCGATCCCTTCGAAAGGGCTCTTGTACTCTGTTTGCTGGCTCGCTGGTAACGGTCCCAGATTCGCTCCAGCTCCTCGGCGGGAATGCCGATCCCCCGGTCTGCCACGGTGACCCGGATCAGTCCGTTCACTTCCCGCAATGTCACCCGGACCGTTTTATCTGTCGTACTGTAGCGCACTGCGTTGGTGATCAGATTGTGAAGCACCTGGGACAGTCGGCGGGCATCGCCCCGGACCCAGACCGGAGCCTCGGGCGCTTCCAGTTCGAACCTGAACTCGTCCAGCTCTTCCAGTACCCGGAATGTACTCAGCACATGATCTGCCAGCTCTTTCATGTCCACAGACGCCATTTCCATGGCGTCTACACCGGACTGGATTTTGGAAAGCGTCAGGATATCGCCCACCAGTTCATCCAACCGATCAGCTTCCTCGATGATCACGCCCAGGTGCATGTTCCGCTTTTCCGGGTTTTCTCCGGAGATATCCCGGACCAGCTCTGCATAGGATTTTACCATGGTCAGCGGGGTGCGAAGGTCGTGGGAGACATTGGCCAGAAGATCTCTTTGCAGATCCTCGGACTTGGATAACTCTTGAGCGGCATGGGTCAGCGTTCTGGCCAGTTCGTCGATTTCCGTATAATTACCCCCTTGAAAGCATACACTGTATTCGCCTTGCGCCAGCTGTTCGGCGCTGTCCCGGATCCGGATCAGCGGCCGGGAGAGGCGGCCTGACAACCACAAGGCAAGCAGCACTGCCAGCATCAGAGAAGCGGCAGTGACCAGAAACAGCTGCTGCGCCAGGATCTGCACCGTGCTATCCACAGGATACAGCGGTGCGAATGCATAAATAAACAAATCTTCCCGATACGTGCTTTCCGTCAGCGTTACATAGACCAGCGTTCGGGTGTCCTGACGGGCATTTTCCACGTAAAAATGAACCTTCTTCTCCGGGCTGGCCATAATGAGCTCCCTGGCCTTTGCGATCTCCATCGTTCCGCCGATGAACATGCGTCCGGGTCGGTCCGCCTCCGTGGAGGAAGTGATGCGCAGCAAGCCGTCGGCCGTTTCCAGGTAAAAATACGTGTCGTTTTCGTAAGACAGTTCCCAGAGATCCAGGCACAGCTGATCCACGTCCAGCTCCGGGCTGTAGGCATAGGTCCGGGACACAGTATCCACCAGACGCTGCACTTGTCGCTTCATGGCCGTTTCGTAATATGCGTCCATAAAAGCGATTTGAAGCAGCCAGAGAACGGCCATCAACGCCACTGCAAACAGCAAAAAATACAAAGTGAGCTTAAATTTTAAGCCCTTTGTATCGATTTTTTTCTTTTTCCCCGGATCAGGACCGGTCTTCACCATCTTCAAATTTATATCCGATTCCTCTCACTGTAATGATTTTATCCCTATAAGGGCCCAATCGTCCCCGAAGGTTTTTGATGTGGGTATCGATGGTCCGATCGTCCCCGAAGTAATCATATCCCCAGATATCCTGCAGAAGTTTGTCCCTGGACATGGCGATGTTGCGGTTGCGGATCAGATAGGATAGCAACTCATATTCCTTGAGCGTCAGCTCGATGCGTTCTTCATCCAGCGTGACTGTCCTGGATGCGGTGTGTACGGCCAGGCCGCCGGAGCGGAATTCAAGGGTATCTCTGTTTTCCAGGCTGCGCTTCCGCCGGGCCAAAACCGCCGAGATCCTGGCCATCAGTTCTTTGGGACTGAACGGTTTGACGACATAATCGTCGATGCCCAACTCAAAGCCAAACAGCTTATCGTATTCCTCGCCCCTGGCTGACAGCATGATCACCGGCACATCTTTTTCCCTGCGGATCTCTTTGCAGGCAGTAAACCCGTCGAGTCTTGGCATCATAATATCCATAATGATCAGATCAAAATCCTCGTTCAGCGCGATGTTCACCGCTTCCATCCCGTCCGCAGCTTCCCGTACTTCGTGAT
>DPKU01000003.1 GCA_003542355.1 Clostridiales bacterium
CGCAGGCTATATCGAAGGCTCCGGCGGCATGCTGCATCCCAGAGATACCATTACCCGGGAAGAGTTTGCGAAGGTCATGGATAACATGGTCGAGCAATATATCGACGTGGCCGGAACATATACGGAAGTTGCGGCAGAAGGCAACGTGGTCATCCGGGTGTCCGGCGTCACGCTGGATGGCGTAGACATCAACGGCGATCTGGTGATCGGCGATGGTGTGGGCAACGGAGATGCTACGCTGAAAGACATTTCAGTAAGCGGCCGCGCTTTGATTCGAGGCGGCGGTGAGAACTCGGTCATATTTACCGGTTCGGACACTGATGTCCGGAATATCGTGATCTCCAGGGGCTCCGACGGACGCGTCCGGATCCTCACAGAAGACGGCGCAGTCCTGGCCGAAGCAGAAGTGGACGGAGACAGCGATGTGATCCTAGAGGGCACCTTCGGAAGCGTCACGGTAATGTCCGACGACGTTACTGTAACAGCTCTGAATGCCACCATCACTGATGTGACTATGTCCGGCCAAAGTTCCAACTTGATCTTAAGCGGCACCACGACCGTAGAAACCGTATCCATTAGCGGAACTCAGTCCGAATTGATCGTGCAGAAAGGCGCTACTGTGGAGACTGTGGAGATCTCGGCGACCAATGTTACTGTATCCGGTGAAGGCACCGTGGATAATGTAGAAGTTCAGGCTGGCGGAGACGGGGCTTCCATCACCACTCCGAACACCGTGACGACCGTATCCTCCAACGTGGATGGCGTCACGGCCGGTGGCGAGGACGTGCCCGCAGGCGGAACGGCAACCAACAACAGTACAGGTACCGATGCCACGGTGACCGAACCTTCGACGGGCGGCGGTGGCGGCGGCGGAACCCCTGCTTTCGACATCAGCATCCATGAAGTTGCAGTCAGTGGCACAACGGTGACTCCAACGGGCGGCGTTTACATTATTTCTGCAGGAGCGACCAAAGACAACACATCTATCGATGTGACGATCAGCAACGTCAGAACAGGCACTTACAGCGCCAGCCTTATCATCAAGAACGTAAATGATCAAACAGTAGCCCACGCCTCGGCGACAGGATTGGATTCGGTATATGTAGCAGCCCTCGGCGCTTATGGCGGTGTTACGTTCGCCGACATTGCCAACTTGTCCGACCGCCTTGGCACTTCGCGTACGGGAACCTATCTGCTTGCCAACGGTACGGAGGTAACAGGGAGCGATCAGGCCGCTTTGGAAGCAGCCATCGAAAACGCTTTCAACCGAATGAGCGACGGAGAAGTGTACACAGTAACGGTGGCATTCACCGGTGCTGCTTCGGACTCCCTAACGTTCCAGGTGCAGAAGAACATTATATAGGCATTAGAGGCATTTAAGGTCAATGGATAGGAATTCAAAAAGGGGTGGGCATTCTGCCCGCCCCTTTCAACGCAGAAAGGAAAGGCATGACCGTATCCAGAAGTAAAGTCATCCTCGGGATACTCACCGTTTTTGTCGCCGTGGCGGCCTTTTTGGGCTATAACGCGTACAAAGCGTTCTTCGGGGGAGTCGACAGCGACTACAAATATCAGATCAGCCGGGAGATGGAAACGATCACGGGAGTTATCCTTTCGGAATTGAATCCGAAGGAAGAAGTGCCTGAAGCACCGGTGCCGGAACCTGAATCGGGATCACCGGAAGCGTCGCCTGTGCAGCCGGCACCTGCATCGCCCGAACCGATCGTGCCGGATCCGGTCAGGATCCAGGCTGTCATCGACAGCTACGAGGGAGGTTTTGCCAAGCTGCAGGATCAGGGCAACAGTGTGATCAACGGTTTGATCGCCGACGCCAAGACGGAATACGACGCCTTGAAGGAATCGGGGGCAGGCAAAACGGCGATTCTGAATCTAGCCGTATCCTACATGGGCAAGGCGACGGCGATGGAAAACGAGATCGACGCCGGCTTCAACGCACTTGTGAGCGGGCTTACCGGCGAACTGGAGGCCGCAGGCATGGCCGAGGCTGAGATCAATGCTTATATCGCAAAACTTAAGACGACTTATAAAACAGAAAAAGACGGGCGGCGCAATGCGCTGCTGGACAGGGCAAAATCCTATTTATAACTTCCGGGAGGGCAAAAGCGGATGCCAGATATAGAATCCAACAGATACAATAAATACGGAGATCAGATCGCAGTGGATGACGGATACACCATCCAGGAGCTCATCGATATCATCCTGTCTCATCTCCGGCTGATCCTGCTGATCACGCTGATGGGCGGTGCGCTGGCGTTTTCTGTCAGCCAGTTTGTCCTGACGCCTTACTACGAGTCCAGTGTCAAGCTTTTCGTGAATAATTCCAGGATCGGCCAGGCCGATACCACCAGCATCAGCGACCTGAACGCTTCAGAGCG
Source organism: Clostridiales bacterium (assembly GCA_003542355.1). Classification (GTDB taxonomy): domain Bacteria; phylum Bacillota; class Clostridia; order Peptostreptococcales; family Anaerovoracaceae; genus UBA10908. The sequence continues at coordinate 2,397 of DPKU01000003.1, forward strand.
CCTGGTCAATACGTATATGGAGATCGTCAAGAGCAACACGGTGCTGCAGAAGGTCGCAGACAGCAGTGCGCCCCGGTATACTCTGGAGCAACTCCGGGCCATGGTTTCCACGCAATCTGTCAAAAACACGGAGATCTTCTATGTGACCGTCACTTCCGACGATCCGGCCAGTGCTCAAAAGCTGGCCAATCAGATCGCGAAGGACGCGCCGGAGGAGATCATGGACTTTGTGGAAGCGACTTCTGTTAAGGTGATCGATTATGCGACGCTGCCTGCTAATCCTTCCACGCCAAATGTAAAACTCAACACGGCCATCGGATTTCTGCTGGGATTGATCCTCAGCGTCCTTTTGGTGCTTCTGCTGGATATGCTGGATGTGACCATACGCTCGGAAGAAGATATCACCAGCCTGGTGGACATTCCGGTATTGGGTGTGATCCCCACCATCGACCTCGCGGATGCGAAGTCCAACGGATACGGTAAATATGCCGATTACAGGAGTCATTATGAGCATTAAAACCAAACCGGTCTCCCGCACGACGAAAAAACAGATGAAACGGACCGGCAGACGACCCGTCATCGATATTCTTCTGGGAGAAGACACTCCCTTTCATGTAAGAGAGGCCTACAAAGCCCTTCGGACCAATGTGATGTTTTCCATCGCCGGGGACAACGGAAAAGTGATCGGCGTTACCAGTGCGGTGCCTGGAGAAGGCAAAAGCACAACAGTGATGAATCTGGCGATCACCTTTGCAGAGATCGGAAACAGGGTGATTCTCCTGGACGGCGATCTTAGACGTCCCAATATCCAGCGGATCACCGGAGCAGAACCAGGTCCCGGTCTGGCGGAGGTGTTGGCCCGGTTTGTGGACCTGGAGTCGGTGGTCAAGCGGTCGGTGTACAAGAATCTGGATATCCTCTACAGTGGCGTGATGCCGCCTAATCCAGTGGAATTGCTGGGCTCCAGAAACATGGAAGCACTGGTAGATCAACTAAAGGAGCAATATGACTACATTTTTATCGACACGCCGCCGGTGAACGTGGTAACAGACGCCACCGTCTTGTCCAGGCTTCTGGATGGGCTGATTCTGGTGACCCGGGAAAATATCAGCAAGCGGGATGAGTTGCTCTACGCAGTGAATCGGCTGCAATTCGTGAACGCCAAGTTGATCGGCACCGTCCTCAACGACAAGGCATTTCATGC
>DPKU01000200.1:0-1754 GCA_003542355.1 Clostridiales bacterium
ATCGGGAGAACGATATACGGCATAGACATAATGTCCTTTATCGACGATTTCCAGGTTTTTTGTGTTATCCCGGAGGAAACGGAGTACACGCTCCAGTGTGGGTCGCTCTTCGTTGGACAGATCCGGATTTTGATGAAGCTCACGTCTCAATTCTACTGCTTTTTTAAAGTTTTCCTGTTTCATTTCTGATAGACCACCTTTCCGTTCACCATGGTGAGCACCGGCAGGATGTTGATGATCTCCATCGGGTCGATCGTAAAGATATCACGGTCCAGAACGATCATATCCGCATAATATCCCGGGCGTATCCGCCCTTTTCTGTCCTCCATGAATTCGTGATATGCACTTTCCAGGGTGTAAGCATCGATGGCTTCATACACATCCACGCATTCCTGGGTGTTGAAGCCTGCCTCGGGCTTTCCCTTCAGATCCTTGCGATTGACNNGCAACATAGATGTTGGGGAACGGATTGCAGTCTTCCACCGGTGAGTCCGTGCCGTAGGAAGCGTGGATCCCCAGCTCGATGGCTGTTTTCATTGCATAAGAGGTCGCGCTCAGATCTTTGCCGCACCGGCTTTCAACTGCGTACATGTCGCACTGCAAAAAGACAGGTTGATACGCGATCAGCGTTTCGGATTTTCTGATTCGCTCAAGCAGTGGCCTATCGGTGATCTGACAGTGAATCAAAGAATTGCGAAGCACATTTTTGCCGTTTCGCAGCACTTTTTCGTAAGAAGCGACTGTTTTTTCGATCGCATCGTCTCCGATCACGTGGGTAACCGTCTGAATATCCCTTTCAGCCGCCATCTCCACCAGTTTGTCCATCAGCTCATCGCTCAGCGCTTCGACGCCATAGTTTCCGGGGTCGTCCAGGTATTCGTTGCGCATCGTTGCCGTTCTGGCACCCAGAGATCCGTCTTTGAACAATTTCAGGGGGCCGATCGACAGCATATCGTCGTACTGGTCTTTGTTCTTGTATTCGCCCGCAAGATACTCCCTGAAACGCTCCTGCGTCATGCAGCAGACCTGATGGCGAAAACGAAGGGGCGCCAAGCCCTCTTTGTATACGTCTTTATACATCTGAAACATGGCGTCTCTGTCTTCCGCCATTTCGCCGATGTCGTTGGATTGTACCGACGTAAGGCCGTGTTCAACACAATATTGCATCGCTTTCAGCAGAGATTCCTTGCGGACTTCGATCGTTGCCTGGGGGACGATTTTCCGGACTTCATAGACAGCATTCTCCGTAAAATAGCCGCTGGGCGTTCCGTCCGCTTCGAATTCGATGGTGCCGCCATCGTAGATCTGCGGGTGATTTTTTCCGATTCCCAGGAGCTCCAGCGCTTTGGTGTTCAGGGCGCAGGTGTGGCCGCAGACCCGCTCCAGCATGATGGGGTATTCTGTGGAAATTTGATCCAAATCGTGACGGTTGGGCAGACGAACCTTCCCTTTTTCGAAAAGCTCCTGATTCCAGCCTTGACTGTGCATACCGTTTTTTACCAGTTCCGGATTTTCGGCTGCAAAGGTCCTGCAGCGTTCGATCATGTCCTCAACGGACGTGGATTCAGCGATCGGTGCTTCGGAAAGCACTTCTCCTACCATCAGAAGATGCATGTGGGAATCGTTCAGGCCCGGGAGCACCGTCCTGCCTTGACAATCGATCTTTTCTGCGCCTGCTGCAGCCGCAAGGACCTCCTGATCGGAGCCTACCATCTTGATCATGCCGTCTTCCACCAGCACCGCCTCCCGGAAAA
>DPKU01000200.1:1761-2333 GCA_003542355.1 Clostridiales bacterium
GGCGAATACACATTCGCCGTCAACATAGGTCATTTCGACCTTCGTGTCCAATATTTCTTCGGCCGGGATGCGAAACAAATCTCTGTCCAGCACGGTGAAATCCGCCAGCATCCCCTCTTTGATCATTCCTTTGATGTTTTCGTGACCGGACGCATATGCGCCTTCGGCAGTATAGGCATAGATCGCATCCTCCATGGTCAGCGCCTGTTCCGGCAAATACGGCTGATCGCTGTGGAGCCCCCGCCGGGTGACGGCACAGTAAATGCCGAAAAGCGGGTTGAAGGATTCCACGGGACAATCCGTACCGAAAGGATGGTGAATGCCAAGGTCCTTGTATTCTTTCCATGCATAAGAACTCTCGGCAAGCTCCCTGCCGACTCTCTCATAGATGATATTCATGTCATAATCGATAAAAACAGGCTGGATATAGGCGATCACATCCAGCTCTTTGAAGCGCTGGATCAATGCCGAATCTGTCACCTGGCAGTGGACGATCCCGTGGCGAGGTTTCAGATAAGGCATCGCCTTCTGTGCACGCTCGATGGCGTCCAGACACATCTGGATCGCACCGT
>DPKU01000200.1:2383-2687 GCA_003542355.1 Clostridiales bacterium
AGGCTGTCCGGGCACCCAGCGAACCGTCTGCCAGCAGTTTCGTTGCAGATATGTGAAGCGTATGATTCCCAAAGGTATGATCGTAACCCTTGTCAAAGGCATACTGAAGAGCTTCGGGTTTAAAATACAAAGCCTGGCCGGACAACCGCAGTTTCAGCCGCCGCTCTTCGGATGCGATGCGCAAAAGCTCCTGAAGCGTAAAGAATAGCCCTTCCGGCACATAGTTGTACTCGTCGCTCTGCACGCTGGTGATACCGGCTTTGAACAGGTCCTTCTGATACTCGATCATCATATCAACCAGTGT
>DPKU01000143.1:0-469 GCA_003542355.1 Clostridiales bacterium
TTCGTGGCCGGAAAAGGAAAGAAGGTCACCATGCTTTCCGGACGTTCCATGGGACAGGTGAACGTGCAGATGATATTGGAAAAGCTGGGCGGCGGCGGTCATCTGACCACAGCTGGCGCCCAATTGGAAGCGAGCCCCGAAGAGGCCATCCATCAGGTGGTCCAAATCATGCGGGACATAGAGATGCTATAGGAGGCGAAGAAAAGATGCAGGTAATATTGTTGCAGGATGTCAAAGGCATCGGAAGAGCGGGCGAAGTGGTCAAGGTCAGCGACGGACATGCCAGGAATTTATTGATCCCCAAAAAGGCGGCCATGGAAGCTACACCGGCCAACGTCAAGACGCTGGAGCGCAGAAAGCACGAGATCGAAGCCCAGCGGGAACTGGACCAAGCCCGGGCAGAGGAGCTGAAGACACAGATCCAGGACAAGACCGTGCACCTGGTGACGAAAGCCGGAGAAGGCGGCCG
>DPKU01000143.1:483-2667 GCA_003542355.1 Clostridiales bacterium
AAGCAAGTGGGTCTCTCGGAAGTGGAGATCAAGCTTTTTCCGGGGGTCAGCGCTCTTTGCAAGGTTGACGTAAAAGCGCAGTAGCCCAGAGCTTGGCGGGGAGACAGGTATGAAACAACAGCTGGAACGCATCCCGCCTCACAATGACGAGGCGGAAAAGAGTGTATTAGGGGCCATTTTGCTGGACAAAGAGGTCTTTTTTCAGGTGTCGGAGGTGATCGGCGCCGATGACTTTTACAGCCACTCCCTCCAGGAGATCTATCAGGGCATGGTAGATCTGTATCAGCGGGACGAGCCCATCGACGCAGTCACACTGTCGGACAGCCTGAACCGGAGAAAAAGCCTGGAAGCCGTGGGCGGCCGGGGCTATATCGCCCTGCTTTCCAATGCGGTACCCACCACGGCCAATGCGGTCCAATATGCTAAAATCGTCCGGGAAAAAGCGATGCTTCGCCGGCTGATCCATGTGGCCGGCGATATCGTCGAAAAGAGCTACAGTGAGAAGCTGGAGTCCGAACAGGTGCTGGATCACGCCGAACAGACGATCTTCGAGGTGGCCAAGAACCGACAGAGCAACCAGTATGCTACGCTTCGGGACGTACTCAACAAAAACATCGACAGCATTCAGGAAACGGAGCGGAGCGGGGGCGTCATCCCCGGGCTCTCCACAGGCTTTACGGGACTGGATAGAATGACCACCGGTCTTCAGAAATCCGATCTGATCATCGTGGCGGCCCGGCCGTCCATGGGAAAGACGGCATTTGCCCTGAACATTGCCCAGAATGCAGCCGTCAAGAAGAAAGCTCGAGTGGTGATCTTCTCCCTGGAAATGTCCAGGGAACAGCTGGGCCTACGGCTGCTGTCCATGGAATCCAGGATCGACAGCAAAAAGCTGCGGATGGGCGACGAGAAGAACTACGACTGGGTGGACATCAACCGGGCGCTGGACAAGCTGGCCAAGGCCGATATCCTCATCGACGACACCCCGGGCATCGGCGTCATGGAGATCCGCAACAAATGCCGCAGGATCACCGCCGAAAAGAAGATCGACCTGATCCTGGTCGACTACCTTCAGATGATGTCTTCGGACCGCTCCATGGAAAACCGTCAGCAGGAAGTCACCACCATATCCCGGTATCTGAAACAGCTGGCTAGGGAAATGGAATGTCCGGTCGTCGTGCTGTCCCAGCTCTCCAGAGCCTCTGAAAAGCGCCCGGGCAGTCACCGGCCGCTCCTTTCGGACCTGCGGGAGTCCGGCGCCATCGAACAGGACGCCGATGTGGTCATGTTCCTGTACCGGGACGACTATTATAAAGAAGACGGCGAAGACAAGTCCAACATCTGCGAACTCATTATCGCCAAACAGCGTACAGGCGAGACCGGCACAGTGAAGCTCACCTGGATCCCCACGGTCACAAAATTCGCAGACATGGCTTTCGAACAATAGATCCACAATCACAAGAACATCACGATAGAAAGAAGGGAACAACATGAATACACTGGCGATCGTAGGCTCTCAATGGGGAGACGAAGGCAAAGGAAAAATGATCGACTACTTCGGCAAGAAAGCCGATATGGTCGTACGGGCCCAGGGGGGAAGCAACGCAGGCCACAGCGTGGTGATCGACGGAAAGCGTTATTCCCTTCATCTGGTTCCTTCGGGTATTTTGAATCCGGAAGCGATGAACATCGTAGGCAACGGTGTGGTGTTCGACCCCAGAGTGTTTTTTGCGGAGATCCGGCAGTTGTCCGAGGACGGCATTGCCACGGATAAAATTTATGTGAGCGATCGGGCCCATGTGGTCTTCCCCTATCATTATCTTCTGGACGAACTGTACGAAGCGGGCCGGGGAAAAGAAGACATCGGCACGACGAAAAAAGGCATCGGACCTTGTTATATGGATAAAGTGCAACGCAGCGGGCTCCGGACCTGCGATATGCTGGACCGGAAGAAGTTTGCTCAAAAGCTGAGCGATCAGATCGACGCAAAAAATGAGATCCTGGAAAAGCTTTTCAATGCGCCGCCTTTGGACAAAGAAGCTACGCTCACGGAATATTTGGGTTATGCGGAAATGCTGGCACCCTATATCCACGACACCGGCGTGCTGGTCTACGAAGCGATCTGCGCAGGAAAGAAAGTGCTCTTCGAGGGTGCGCAGGGATCGTTGCTGGACATCGATCTGG
>DPKU01000192.1 GCA_003542355.1 Clostridiales bacterium
CAGCATCATCATGAAGGCGATCGCCGTGGCCGCCCTGGCGATGTTCACCGTTATCACCGTCACGCTGCTCCTGCTGGTCGAGAATCAGGTGACCTTTTTGGAGGCCCTGTACGAAGCCATTTCCGCCTTTGCCAACGTGGGCCTGTCCACAGGCATTACACCGGAGCTGTCCATGCTGAGCAAGTATGTTTTGATCCTGACCATGCTCGTGGGCCGCATCGGGCCCTTTACCGCCATGGTCGCATTTACAGCCAAACGCAAAAACCAAACGCAGCCTTACCGGTATCCGGAAGGAAGAATCACCACAGGTTAGGAGGTCTGTTATGAAATCCTTTGTCATTTTGGGTCTGGGGCGCTTCGGCATCAGCCTGGCCCGAACCATCGTTGAACTGGGTCACGAGGTTTTTGGCGCCGACAGCGACGAGGAAGTCATCAAGCGGCACGCCGGCGAACTGACGCACATCGTTCAGGCCGACATCACCAGCGAAGATTTTCTGCGCTCCATCGACGTGGCAAAATTCGATGCGGTGATCATTGCGGTCTCCTCCAATCTGCAGGTCAGCATCATGACGACACTCATCGCCAAAGAGGTGGGCGCCAAGTATCTGATCGCCAAATCCCAGAGCGACTTTCACTCCAGGCTGCTCTACAAGATCGGGGCTGATGTGGTCATCCTGCCGGAAAAGGACATGGGTGTAAAAGTGGCTCACAATCTGGTGACAAATAAATTTTTAAATATGATTGAGATTTCTCCCGAATACAGTATTATGAATATATACCCGCCGGAATCCTGGTACGGCAAGACTCTGGAAGAAATGACTCCGAGCCTTCGCGAAAGAGCCCACGTGCTTGCCCTGCGGAAATCCGACGCTTCGGCGGACCTGATGCCCGATCTGGAAACGATCGTGGAAGAAGGAGACATCATCACCCTGATGGGTGAAAACGGAACGCTGAGAAAACTGGAAGGAATGAGGTAATCCCCTATGAAAGTATTGCTGATCAACGGAAGTCCGAAGAAGGATGGCTGCACCTGCACCGCCCTGAAGGAAGTAGCCGATGCCTTGGAAGCCAACGGCGTCGAAACCGAGTTTTTCCACATCGGAACGGACCCGGTACGAGGCTGCATCGAATGCTGGAAGTGCGCCAAGCTGGGCCGTTGCGTCTTTGACGATGATGTGTGCAATGCCATGGCAGAGCGTATGATCGCCGCCGATGGCATCGTGATCGGTTCACCCGTATTTTACGCCGCTCCGGCGGGTCAGCTCTGCGCCCTGCTGGACCGGGTATTCTACGCCCAGGCTTCTTCGCTGGCTTATAAACCCGCCGCTGCAGTTCTCAACTGCAGGAGAGGCGGCGCCAGCGCCGCCTTCGACCGGCTCAACAAATATTTCACCATCAACCATATGCCCGTCGTCACGTCCCAATACTGGAATTCCACCCACGGGCGGAAGCCGGAAGAAGTCCTTCAGGACCGGGAAGGATTGCAAACCATGCGGCTGCTGGGCAAGAATATGGCCTGGCTCCTGAAAAACATGGAAGCGGGCGGGATCGCGCCTCCGGAGAGAGAACCCTGGCAGATGACCGACTTCTGCCGGAAACAATAAGCGATGGACAATTTCAATACGAAAAAAATGCGTGCGATCGCATTTTATACCTTCCTGACAGCCGGCGGCGTTTTGCTCCTCTATTTCAGCCTGCAAAACTTGCCCACGGTCCTGGAACAGGCCGGGCAAATCTGGGATATCGTCATGACGGTCGTGTCACCGCTGATCCTGGGCTTTGTGATCGCCTATCTCCTGAATCCCGCGATCCTCTTTTACGAAAAGCTGATGCATAAAACATGCCCCCGGCTGAAGTATAAAAAGCTCCGGGCGTTCTCTGTGGTCGAAGCGGTCTTATCGTTCCTGATCCTGCTGACCCTGGTCATTTCACTGTTGGTTTTCAGTGTCACCCGGGAACTGCAGGTGGGCGATCTGGACGGACTGCTTCTGATCGCCACCAATTTCATGGAAGACCTGAACAAGTTCTACGAAGCGTCCATGCAATGGCTGGCGGACATGAATCTGGAATCGCCCAACGTTCAGACGCTGTTCCAGGATATCAGCGACACGGTCTACGGAGCGCTCAACAATGTGATTTCCGGCTTTATCGGTTCCCTGGGCAGCATCTCCGGGAACTTCGCCGTCTTTGTCTTCGGCCTGGTGATGTCGATCTATATGATGCTGGATGGCCGGCATATCACCGACTATCTCAAGAGAGTCGCTGATGTGCTGTTTCAGGCGCGAACCAACGAAAACATCCGGGAGGTGCTGAGCGACTTGCATCACGCATTTTTCGGCTACTTGCGGGGGCAGCTGCTGGATGTGCTCTTCATGATCATCGCCGTGAGCATTGCACTGCAGGTCACCGGCTGCCGGTTTGCCATCGGCATCGGCCTGTTGGCGGGCCTGGGCAATCTGATCCCCTATCTGGGTCCGTTCATCGGCTATGGGCTGACGACGCTGGTCTGCCTGATCTACGGAGACTATTCGACTTTGGCGGTCTCTCTGCCGGTACTCCTTGTGATCCAATTGATCGACGGCAACATCATAGGGCCCAAACTTCTGGGCAAGAGCATCTCCGTCCCGCCTCTGCTGATCATTCTATTCCTGATCGCCGGCGGCGCGGTGGGCGGCATTCTGGGCATGCTCCTTGCGGTCCCTGTGGGCGGCTTTATCACCATCCGCTTCCGAAAATGGCTTGACCGGAACGAAAGCAATGAGGAATAGCAAAAACGCCGTCGCAAGACGGCGTTTATTTTATGACACTTTTGCCTTACAGACCCATGGCCGGGTTCAGGCTCTTCATGGCGTCCAGCGTCCGCTGGAGCAGCTCGTCCACTTCCCAGCCCAGCATATCCGCGCCCTGGATGATCACATCTCTGGAGCAGCCGGCGGCAAAGCCTTTATCCTTGAATTTCTTTTTCAGGGACTTTAGTTCCATATCGTCGATGCTCTTGGAGGGGCGCATCAGCGCGCAGGCGCCGATCAGGCCCGTCAGCTCGTCGGTGGCGAACAAGATCTTTTCCATAGTGCTTTCCGGCTGATGCGTAGTCTTTGTGCAGCCCCAGCCGTGGGCGCAGATGGCGTGGGTCATTTCCGGATCCAGATCCATCTCCTTGAACCAGTCCTCTTCTTTGACGCAGTGTTCTTCGGGACATTCTTCGAAATCCAGGTCGTGGAGCAGTCCGACTACTTCCCAGAACGCTACCCGCTGCGGATCGTATTCTTTTGCAAAATAACCCATCACGCCGGAAACGACCTGGCCGTGGCGAATGTGAAACGCTTCTTTGTTATGCTCTGCCAGAAGCTTTTCCGCTTCTGCTTTGGTAGGAATATAACTCATCTTTGCCTCCTGTGTCACTTTTGTTTTGTTTCATACTATTATCGCACAGTACCAGAGAATTGCAAGCCGACGGATTTTTCTTGCAAAGTCAGAAGCCTTTGTATATACTGTATCCATTCCAAGAGAATAAGAAAACAAACAGCGAGGATGAAAACTGCGGCAATGCAATCTCTTCAGAGAACCGGTGGTCGGTGCGAACCGGTGAGAACGTGTGCCTTTCCATTTTCGGAGCTGCCTGCGAACAGCAGGGGGGTGCGCCCTGTACAGCGCGCATGAGAGGTCGCTTGCACAAGCGGCAAGTTGGGTGGCAACGCGGAGTTTTCCGTCCCATATGAGAGACATATGGTTCGGGAACTTTTTTTATTCCCCGGACCGCCGTTCGGACAGACAGAAAGCAAGGAGGAAAAGACATGCTGGATATCAAATTTGTACGGGCAAATCCGGAGATCGTCAAGGAGAACATCCGGAAAAAATTCCAGGAGGAAAAGCTGGTCCTGGTGGACGAAGTCCTGGCCATGGACGAGGCGCTGCGGGCCGCCAAGACCCGGGGTGACGAGCTTCGGGCAAACCGGAACACGTTGAGCCGGGAGATCGGCGGACTCATGAAGGAAGGCCGCAAGGATGAAGCCGAAGAAATCAAGAAGAACGTAGGGGAAATGGCCGACGAGCTGGCAGCCCTGGAAGAAAAAGAAGCCAAGCTGGAGCAGGAAGTGACCGACCGCATGATGGTGATCCCCCAGATCATCGACGCATCGGTGCCCATCGGGCGGGATGACAGCGAAAACGTGGAAGTGGAACGCTACGGTCTGCCGGCAACGCCCGCATGGGACGTCCCTTACCACATCGAAATCATGGAAGCCCTGGACGGCGTGGATCTGGAGAGCGCCCGGAAAACCAGCGGCAACGGCTTCTACTATCTGAAAGGAGATATCGCCCGTCTCCATTCCTCTATTCTGAGCTACGCCAGGGATTTTATGATCAACCGGGGATTCACTTATTACATTCCGCCCTTTATGATCCACGGCGATGTGGTCCGGGGCGTCATGAGCTTTAAAGAGATGGAGAACATGATGTACAAGATCGAGAACGAAGATCTGTACCTGATCGGGACCAGCGAACACTCCATGATCGGCAAGTTCATCGATTCCATCCTGGATCCGGAAGCCCTGCCCCAGGCGCTGACCAGCTATTCCCCCTGTTTCCGCAAGGAAGTAGGCGCCCACGGCATCGAAGAACGGGGCGTTTACAGGATCCATCAGTTCGAAAAGCAGGAAATGGTCGTGGTCTGCCAGCCCGAAGAAAGCCCCAAGTGGTTTGACATTCTGTGGCAGAACACCGTGGATTTCTTCCGCTCTTTGGATATCCCGGTCCGTACCCTTGAATGCTGCTCCGGTGACCTGGCGGACTTAAAGGTGAAGAGTCTGGACGTGGAAGCCTGGTCGCCTCGTCAGCAGAAGTACTTTGAGGTGGGCAGCTGCTCCAACCTGGGCGACGCCCAGGCCCGCAGGCTGGGCATCCGGGTGCGAAATTCCGAAGGAAGCAATTATTTCGCTCACACCCTGAATAATACGGTGGTCGCACCACCCAGAATGCTCATCGCGTTCCTGGAAAACCACCTGCAGGCCGATGGTTCGATCCGTATCCCCGAAGCGCTGCAGCCCTATATGGGCGGACAGAAAGCGCTGGTCCGCAAGTAACCGGTCCCATCAAAAGAGCCTCCCGCATCGCGGGAGGCTTTTCCTTGTTTGTCGATTACAGTTCAGCGATGGCTTCGATCTCCACCAAGCCGCCCTTGGGCAGAGCCGCTACTTCCACGCAGCTTCTTGCGGGGAAAGCGCCTTCTTTAAAGAATGTGCCGTAAATTTCGTTGACAGTGCCAAAATTGGCCATGTCGAACAGAAAAACTGTGGTCTTGCAGACTTTGTCCATGCCGGTTCCGGCTGCTTCCAGGATCGCCTTGAGGTTTTCCAGAGATTTTTTGGCCTGTGCCTGCACGTCGGCGCCGGCGAAATCACCGGTGGCCGGGTCCAGACCCAGCTGACCCGAAGTGAATACCATGTTTCCGACGATCTGTGCCTGGGAATAAGGGCCGATGGCGCCGGGTGCGTTTTTCGTTGCTACTGTTTTCATACTTTGTTCCTCCTTTGAAATTATCGTATATGCAAGCCTGGCTATGCCAGGCGGTTTGCCAATGCCGCAAATTCTTCCAGGGAAAGGGTCTCGGCCCGGCGGATCGGATCGATGCCGCAATCTTGCAGAAGTTTTCCGGTCGCTTCCTTGTCCAGATCGCAGATGCCGGTGAGTGCGTTGTGCAGAGTTTTCCTTCGTTGCCCGAAGCCCTTCTTGACGCATTCAAAAAAGAGTTTTTCGGACAGCAGCTCCACCGGCGGCTTTGCGCGAAGGCGCAGATGGATCACTGCGGAGTCCACCTTGGGCTTCGGGAAAAAGGATTCCTTCGGTACCGTCACCACGTAGTCGATCTCGCAGAAGTACTGCACAGCCACAGAAAGCGCGCCGTAGGTCCGGCTGCCCGGAGGCGCAGCGATCCGCATGGCCACTTCCTTTTGCACCATGATGGTAATGGACTGTACGCCGACACGGTCTTCCAGCAGCTTCATCAGGATCGGCGTCGTAATATAGTACGGCAGATTGCCCAGGATGCGCACCTGCTCCGCAGGCATCCCATCGGGCAAGGTGCGCTCTCTTTCGATCAGGGCAGGCAGATCGGTCTTGAGCACGTCTTCGTGGATCACCACCACATTGGGATAGGGCGCCAAAGTCTCCCGCAGGATGGGGAGCAGCTTGGCGTCCACTTCGATGGCTGCCACTTTCCCCGCAGCGCCAGCTGCCTGAACAGTGAGCACGCCCATACCGGGCCCGATCTCGATCACCAGATCCCTGGGTCCTGCTTCGGAGCTTTCCACGATCTGATCGACCACAGACATGTCGGTCAAAAAATTCTGTCCCAGCCGCTTGGCGGTATGAAAATCGTACTTTTTCCCTATTTCCCGGATCCCTCCGGCGGTATGAAGTCTTCCCATGCCTGCTGCAATGCCTCCCTCGTAATGCCGAATCC
>DPKU01000149.1 GCA_003542355.1 Clostridiales bacterium
TATAGTCGTCAGCGCCGGCGTCCAGCGCTTCGATTTTTTCTTTTTCCTGGTCCCGGGCAGAGATCACCAAAATCGGTGTGGCGGAAAAAGATCGGATGTCCCGGATCACTTCCACGCCGTCCTTGTCGGGCAGGCCCAGATCCAGCAACACGATGTCAGGGTGGTGCGAAGTGAACAAGAACAATCCTTCCTCCGCCGTCTGCGCTACGAGTACCTCGTACTCTTCTTTTTTGAGCGACAGGCTCAGGAATCCGGTGATATACCGGTCATCTTCGATGACCAGAATTTTCATATCGCTGTTCAAGAGAGACCTCCTGCAGGCAAGGTGAAGATCAGACGGATACCGGAAGGCAGATTGTCCTCTGCGCGGATCGTGCCGCCATGGGCCTCCACAACGGCCTTGCAGATGGATAGGCCCAGCCCCATGCCGCGCTGTCCGTCGGCAATATCCTTTTGTGGGCGTATGAAGCTTTTGAACAGTACTTTTTTGCGCTCCGGGTCGATTCCGCCGCCGGTGTCCGATACGGCAAAGACTGCATCAGGACCCTCAACGGTCACATCCAGACGGATCTTTGCTTCCGGCGGCGTGTGCCGCACAGCATTCACAAGCAGATTGACCAGCACCTGTACGATCAGCTTTCCGTCGATATTCACTTCCACAACATCTGAAGGCAGCGAGACCTGAAAATCCCGTTCTGCAAGCAGCCGTTTCATATGAGATACGGCTTCACCCACCACGTCGTCCACCACTTCGTATGATCGATTTAGTACGAGCTGACCTTCGTTGATCCGGGTCATATTCAGAATATTTTCTACGATCTGAGTGAGCCAGATCATCTCTTCGCTGATATCCTTTGCCAATGATTTTTGTTCCTGAGGCGTCAATCGGTCGAAGTGGTCATAGAGTGTCTCTCCCGCGCCGGAAAGAGAGGTCAGCGGCGTCCGGAGGTCATGAGCCACGGCACGAAGGAGTATGCTGCGGAGCTTTTCTCCTTCCATCGCAACGCGCAGTTCTTCCCGTTCGTGGTAGATGTACTCCCGGTCCAGCGTCACGCCGACCTGAGCTGCTACAGTTTTCAGCAGAAGGTCGGTATCGCCTGTGAGCCCTTTACTGTCGGCCGCCACTCTGATCTGCCCCAGCGGCCCAACGGCGCCGTTGATGTCGTAACAGCGCACTTCGGAAGTGCTTTCTGCCACGTCTGCGCCATATCCGGTCCCGTCGTTCAAGACGATACGGGCCTGCAAGTCGCTGTATTTTTTGATGTAGGAAATGCCGTGAAGCAGGATGTTTTCTTTGCCTGTGATGCCGATGAATTCTCCGGAGATCTCCGACAGGAGCCGGGCGGTCTTTTCATTTCTTGCAGAAAGATCCGTCTGCTGCTGCAGGCGGGACATGAGCGTGCCCGCTACCAGTGCGGTAATGAAGAAGAAAACCAAAAGGATCACATCAGAAGAACTGTAAATGTGAAAGGTGTGACGGGGTTCCGTAAAAAAATAGTTGAAGACCATTACCGAGGATACAGCAGAAAAAATGCCGTACACATAGCTACGCGTGAGTACGGTGCAAAAAAGGACAGCCAAAAGATAGAGCATGATGATCGTTTCGGTTCCTACGCCCAATGGATGGACAACGAGGGCGCAGAGCGTCGACGCGCTCAGGATCAGCAGCAGAACAAGCAAGGATTTCCCGTTTTTCATCAAGGCAGCACGGTGTCGCAAGGGATATTTACCAGCCTATTCGGTCTCTACGAACAGGCTCAGGCCCACCAGCAGACAACCTTGAATATAGGGGTAATGCATCTCATCCAGATAGGCCATCAATTCGGCGCTTTCGGCGCCGGGCTGGATAACGATGCTTTTGAATGGTTTTGTACATTCTTTCATCAGCTTCAGGCCTTTGATCGGATGGATGCAAAGATCGATGATGTCCAGCTCGCCGGGCACGTCGTTGATGGATTCCAACTCTTTGCCCACACTGTGGACTTCGTAGCCGTTGGCCATCATCTTATGCTTGATCTTGCAGGCATATTTCTCTTCGTTCAGTGTGTCTCCCACGATGACGAAGGAGTGCTGTTTCATGACTTTTTCGAGTTCCATGGCAGTTCCTTTCGACTTTTGACTGATTATATCACGCACGCATTTCGTTTGCAAACCAGAGGGTTCTGTCGTAAAATAACAGTGCAACTGCCAACTGAAAAGTAAAAAGGAGAGTCAATATGCAATATGTGCGCTTGGGAAAAACCGGACTGAACGTATCGCCGGTGTCCTTTGGCGGCATCCCGATCCAGCGGGGTACTGCGGAAGATACAAAAGCCGTTGTGGACAAAATGGAGGAGCTGGGGATCAATTATATCGACACGGCTCGGGGATATACCGTTTCGGAGGAATACCTCGGCGCGGCACTCCGGGGACGGCGGGAGCGATTCATCCTGGCAACCAAGAGCATGGTGCGGGATTATGCCGGAATGAAAAAAGAAGTGGACATCAGTCTGGAGAAGCTGGAGACTGAATATATCGATCTCTATCAGATACACAACATCAAGACCGCTGATTTTGACAAAATCTTCGGGGATGACGGCGCATATAAAGCATTGGTCGAGGCCCGGCAAGAAGGCAAGATCGGCCATATCGGCGTCACTGCCCACAGCATCGATGACCTGAAGCGGATCGTCAAAGACCATGCCCATCAGATCGAAACCATCATGTTCCCCTACAATCTGGTAGAGGTCCAGGGCGAGGAAGCCCTGAAGGAGGCCAAAGCCAAGGACATCGGAACCATCGCCATGAAGCCTTTGGCTGGTGGAAATTTGGAGAACTGGCGCCTGGCGCTTCGTTTTGTGGCGCTTTCGGGCACCTGCGACATCTCGATCCCAGGTATGGGTGATGTGGGGGAAGTAGAAAAAAACGCTTCCATTTGTGGGGATCTGTCACCGCTCACCGACGCGGAGTGGACCGAGATCCATCGCCTCCGCAGTGAGCTTGGAAATCAATTCTGTCGTCGCTGCGGGTATTGTGCACCTTGCACTGAGGGCATCGACATTCCCACAAACTTCGTATTTGCAAACTATTTGCGGAAGTATGGCTTGGCCGACTGGGCGAAAGATCGATACGCTTCGCTGAAAGTGAACGCTTCAGCCTGCATCGAATGTGGCATCTGCGAGGAACGCTGTCCCTACGATCTGCCGATCATAGAAATGTTGAAAAAAGTCGAAGCTGATTTTGCACGGTAGAGCACATCGGTAAGAAAACCGCACTTGCTTGCCGGAAGCATATATCGATCGATAAGAAATCAAAAAGCCGAATCAATCGATTCGGCTTTTTGATGATTCAATTATTCTGCATACAGCTTCCGGATAATGCGTTCCGTGGTTC
>DPKU01000050.1 GCA_003542355.1 Clostridiales bacterium
ATCATCCGAGTCGCAGAGACCTTCGATGCCAAAACCAACTCGATCGGCGACGATTCCGTTAGTCCGGAAGAAGCTCTGGAAATCATTCGCGCGCTTGCGGGCAAACGATTTGATCCGGCTGTGGTGGAGGCCTTTGCGAAAGTGTTGTCCAGAAGAAAGACAGGAGCAGGAAATGCCAGCAAAAATGATTAAAATCGTGGGTTTTACAGGAAGTCTTCGGCGCGGCTCTTACAACAAAGCTGCCTTGAGAGCAGCCGGAGAATTGATGCCGGAGGGTGCAGAGTTGGAGATCATTGATCTGGCCGACCTTCCTTTTCTGAACGAAGATGTGGAAGCGGTGGGGATCCCCGGACCGGTGGAAGCATTCAAGCAAAAGCTGTCCGGCGCCGATGGCCTTCTGATCGCTACGCCGGAGTATAATTATTCGATCCCTCCCGTTCTAAAAAATGCGCTGGATTGGGCATCCAGGGGAACGGAGCTGCCTCTGTACGGGATGCCCCTTGCGATCATGAGTGCATCGCCGGGTATGTTGGGCGGTGCCCGGGCGCAGTATCACCTGAGGCAAGTGTGCGTTTCATTGAATCTGATCCCCCTCAACAAGCCGGAAGTAATGATCGCCCGCGCAAACACAAAATTCAGCGAAGAGGGCGTACTGGAGGACGACCGGACCCGTCAGGCCATCAAAAAACTGCTTGCGGCACTGGTTCTGAGCGTCCGGAAAAGTCGGGAGAAATAGAATGAAAAAAATAGGATTATTGCTCGGAACTTTCCTGCTGCTCTTTGCTGCAGGCTGCGGAGGTCCTGTGGAAGAACCGCCGGACAGCGTTCCTGTTTCGGAGGGCGTGGTAGATGCGACCGAAGAAGTGGTCCAGTGGGCACAGTACGAGATCGACCAGCTGGTGCGCATGCTGGAAACAAACGGGCTTAATGGACCTGACGAGACCGAGCTGATCACCGTGGATATTCTGGATAGCCAGATCCTCGATCTCCACTTGGAAAGAGAACTGCCTTTCCATCAGGAAGGCACTTTAAAGCTGTACGCATTGGATTTTCGGCTGCAGCCAGGGGAACTGCCCGATGAGGCGCTGTTTATTCTGGACGAAGAGGATTGGATCCCTTCGGATTACAATTTCGTTTATGGAGATGCCAACGGTGCCGAGTTGAAACAAGGCCAGCTGTATCTGTTGATCACCGAGAACGGAGCCGAGCCTTCCAGCGCGGGCATCCGCCGGGCGGAAGTGCTGACCGACGAATGGGCTACGGATCTTCAGGCTTATTTCGGCTATCCGCCTGGTGTTCATTTCGACAATTCTCCTGCGACGATCCAGGCCATTCGCGATTACTGGAAGTGGGATGAGGAATGGTGTTTTACCATGCCCAACGAAGAATGGGCTGACGGCGACTGGAGCACGGGGCTCGGATATGCCCATGAATGGGGCTTGGGGATCCCTTACGAATTTCTCGGATGGGAAGAAGAACCGGCTCAGGATCTGGTGGCTCTGAGCTTTGCCATCGTTCAGAGGCGGTACTACGAAGGATTGACCGTGGTCACTTTCGATGGTTTTTACGGCGATGACCAACTGGGCCCTAATTTCTCACCGATCCAGTACATTGCCTGCACCCAGCCGGACTGCAAGACCTCCCGGGGCGTTTCCGTGGGAGACACCGTCGAAGCGGTTCAAACAGTCTATCCGGAGGCCTTCTGGAATGATCAGGTTCTGGTCTATGCGCCGGAGGGAACCAATCGCTCCATTCTTTTTATCGTAAAAGACGGCACTGTGGTCCAGATCGACATGGCCGACGGATTGGACGGACAATATACAACACCGGCCGGGATCATCCCGACCGGTGCATAAGGGTGTTCAGCAGCAGATGTTGTGCATCTTGACCGGCCCGAACCAGGCTTGGAGCAGAGTCAGGATCCGTAGTGCATCTACGCGTCTTGTTTCGCCCGCACGTACTCAATGGCTTCTTTCCCGGTGATGTGTTCCACGTCGATGGCGATGATCAGGGACGCATCGCAGGTTCTGATCTTTTCGCTGTTGATGTCTTTGGGCTGATCGCCGGAATATTTGTCCACAAGCGCCTGAAATCCTTCCAAACGCTCTTCGCCTTCTGCGATGCGCGCTTTTCCAAAAGCGATGGCGCTGCGGAAATACGTGGTGTATTCCGCGCTGACGTTGGTGTCCTCGTCCACGACGGCAAAGGAGACTTTCGGGTTTTTCAGGATGCCGTCTACCTTGTGACCTGCCTTGGCGGTATGAAAGTAGATCGTTCCGTTTGCACAGGCGTAGCTCACGGGGACTGCATAGGGGTAATCGTCATCTCCCAGGCAAGCCAGGATCCCGTTGGTGCAACGATCCAGAACCTTCTGTGTATCTTCGGCCGACATCAGCTGCCGGATCCTTCTCATTTCTCTGAACAATGGGGCGTCCCTCCTTTTTTGAACCAATCAATGACAGCAGCTTAGGAATTGCTGTCCTTTTTCCATGGTATTATACCATCAAATGCAGGCTGTGGAATGATTTTCATCAGGCAAAATGCATCTCCCATTTTAATGCTTTGGAGCAATTCCACGTCCACTTTGCATCCAAAGGCTGCTTCGAACAAGACCTTGCTGTATCCTTTGGTGCACTGGCACCAGGTGTCCGTGTCGAACCGGTCGACGCCGGCCACAGCGGGACAGGGACAAAAGGGAAACTGCAGATACAATTCGCCTTCCTTGCAGTACATGCCTGCCGCCTGGGCTCTTTCTGAATTTCCGAACTCTTCCATGCAGGAGGAATCCCGAATCAGCTCTTTCACCAGAGTCAGTTTCTCATCTATACCATACCCGCACTGGCAGTTCATTCGGATCTCTGTGATTGCGTCCGGGTCGAACCGCTCTTCCAATCGCTTCATGGTGGAGCAGACCCAGGCTGCATCTTCTTCCTTCGCGGCCGCTGCGTCCTTTCCGTATACGATCATTTTTGCTGTCTCTTCGTCGCTGGCGCTTTGAACCGCCTGCAAGATGGCTTGCTCCTGCATTTTTCTTACATCAAACATCTTTTTTCCTCCTCTGCGAAATGATAAATCATTGACGGCTCCATTCTACGGAAAAATAAGAGGAGATGCTTCTGAATTCTTGCTCTGTTTGATGGGAATGCACAGATCCATCACTACCTGCAGATTTTTAGGGTCCATGCTCCGATAGATATTCAGCCCGTACCGATCTTCCATCTGATGATCGCTGCCTGGCAGCCAGATGCTGAATACACCTTGAATGGCAGTAAAGATGTCACGCACGGCGCCTTCGTAGCGGTACACCGCATAACGACCGCCTTTGATCACAGACGTGTTTGCAGCATCGCCGGTACCGTTTGCGGTCATGCATAAATCGACCATGCAGCGTTCTACCCGGGTGATGGTAGGGTCGTCGTAGAACCGCTCCATCAGCAGCGTGCCCTCTGTTATCTGATCTCTGTTTTCCTCCAGGAATTCGCGCCAACGATCCACCAGATCGATATAGTTTCCGATGTAACGCCGGCAGATGACCCGATAGTCCGGCAATATGCCGACCCGGATCCGCTCGTCGTATTCCTGAAAGGTCGGAAGGTGTATCAGCCGGTTTGGCTGAAAGGGATAGGGGACCGTAGTGGTCAGCGTGCTCTGCCTGAATTCTCCGGGAGAAAGGTGGTGATGCTGGCGAAAGGCCCAGCTGTAATTAGAAGCGCTGTATCCGTAATCGATCCCGACTTGTGAAATATGGGTGTCCTTTTCAAGTTTGAGCCTGATCGCGCTCTGCTCCAGTTTCATGCGTTTGATGAACGCATAGAGGCTTTCTCCGGTTTCTGCCTTGAAAATTCTGCTGAAGTGATATTTGGAAAAATGACAGTGCGCCGCCACATCGCCGATGGCAATGTCTTCGTCCAAATGTTTCATAATATAATCGATGCTTTGATGGATCATCTCGCTGTGGATCATCTCTGGCAATTCCCGTTCTTCGATCAACGATCATTGGGTACGGATGTTGACGATTCAATAAAACCGCCTGTCGGGGCGTTTTTCCCATGACAGGCGGCTTGGCTTTGGCGGAGGACACGGGACTCGAACCCGCGGGGCCTTCTCAGCCTTACTCGCTTTCCAGGCGAGCTC
>DPKU01000152.1 GCA_003542355.1 Clostridiales bacterium
GTGCTCCGGGGTGGTGAAGGATCTGCCACGAGAGCTTTTCTGGAAACTCACGATGTCCCGACGCTAGGCGTGATTCGCGCCCCCGGAAAAATGGAGGGCGGGGATGTGGTCTGGTTGGATGATGAGACCGTGGCCATCGGCAGAGGATACCGGACCAACGATGAGGGCATTCGGCAATTTCAGGAACTGACCAGGGACTTCATCAAGAACTACATCATTGTTCCCATGCCCCATGCGGGCGGACCAGAGGCCTGCCTGCACCTGATGAGCATCATCAGCCTGATCGATACAAACAAGGCGTGTGTCTATTCGGAATACATGCCCGTATTTTTCCGGGAATACCTGATCGAAAAGGGCTTTCAACTGATCGAATGCGGGAAAGAAGAATACGACGCCCTGGGATCCAACGTACTTTGTCTGGCGCCGGGGGTCTGCATCATGATCGAAGGCTGCCCGGAAGTGAAAGAGAAAATGGAACAGGCCGGTGTAACGGTGTATACCTACCCGGGTCAGGAGCTGTCTTTTAAAGGAACCGGCGGACCGACCTGTCTCACTTGTCCCGTGTGTCGCCTGTAGGTCAGATCATAGGGAGAGGGGTGTAACGGAGATCATCTGAGCACAAATCCCGTCCAGCCTGGTATAGATGTCCAGCACTCCGGTGGAATCTGCATTGTAAATATTTACATAAGGCGCCGTGTACTGTTCTGCCAGCAATTGTTCAACAGGGTCGGCAGATGATTGCTTTCCGTAGCGATGCAGGTAATGAAAATAGTCTGTGGAAGAATCGATATTGATCAAGGCGATCTTGTATGCGCCTGCAGGTCCCGTCAAAGACAGCTTCATATTCATTTCTTCCCGATAGGCAGCGATGGCATCCGTCACCTGTTCCGGGGTCTGCGACTCATCGCAAAGAGCATCGACCACCTCTCCGCCGTTGTAGATCAGTATTACGTACGAAGGGATGCCTCCAGGGGCATCCTTTTTAATGATCCAGTGATTGACGCTGCTGTCGATCATGCGCCCCCGGGCATTGGAAAGAAAAAGCATGGCGTAATAGCTGCACTTGGGAATGCCGTTCCGGAAGATCAATCCGTTCTGGCCTTGCAGCACATCCGTTTCCTCGGCAGGATCTGAGATCGGGAGTTGAAGAGAACCTTCTCTGGCTTTTTTCAGCCAATAGACAGCGCCTGCGATGGTGTCCAGGCCCCAGCGCGGCGCGCAGCGTTCAGGGCTGGCTTCCCGAAGCTGAATGTGTTCAAAACGTTTCAATCGTTGAAGGATGTCCGGAGCTTTCCGATCCTGTGGATCGACGGAAAGGGTGAGCTGCGGTTGAAAAGGGATGGATCGGCTCTTCTTGTGATCCACTGAGATGTTCACGACCGCTTTTCCCGACGCCAACGTAGGATCTTCCGACTGTCGATGGGTGTCATATCCTCTCAGAAGATCAAGCAAAGCCGCCTTTGCGATTTCCGTGCAGCATTCAGGATGCTCACCGGATTTCACCTTGGGAATGTTTTGATGACGGTATTCCTCCGGAAGCATGCCGAACCACTGCAAAAAGTGATCGTCGAAGTAGCGTTTTGCGGAAAACCCCACCATTTCATAAAGATCATTCAGTTCGACGCTCTCATCCAGCAACAGCAGCTGCGCGGATTCGACCCGGGCAAAGGCCAGAAATTCGCGAAAAGATAAACCTGTATGCTCTCGTATCAGATGGGAGAGGTAGAAGCTGCTCAGTTCTTCTGTGCGGCTCAGTTCGTCCAAGGTGAGCTTCTGGAAGTAGCTTTCGTACATTCGCAGAATGATCCGGCTGATCCGTTTCGCTGTCTGGCTGTTTTCGATGGCCTCGCTGCGTACGACGCCGTCCCGGATCGTAAAGTAATTGAAATTGGCTTCCAGGTAGCCCAGTATTTTTTTCATGACGGCGACGTTGATCTGCTCGTGATGCCGAAGGTTTTCTCCGTAATTCAACAGCAGTCCGATCATTTCTCTCCGAAGAAAAGACAGGCGCTCATCCTCGGGATCCGCTGTGTTCGTCCGGTAGCAGCTTCTGGTCAGATTCGGATAGTAATTTGAAAAGATTCGGTTGTTTACGCGTACCAGAGCAACGACATTTTCGTCGATCTTTCCATAAAGCCCGTGCACTTCTTTTCCGTTGCAGACAAAAATATCTCCGGCATTCAGTCGATAATCGTTGCTGCCCTGCAGCAGGCGGATCTGTCCGCTCAGAACGAAAATCAGTTCAATATCGGCGTGGTAATGGAGTGGATATTCTTCTATGGACAGGATCCGGATACTGAGAGGAGAGCGGTCATCCTGTGACAGTTCAGCGTGGAACATATTGCACCTGCCTTTCTGATGTTTATTCTATATCGACTCGGCAGATTTAGCAAGTAAATATGCGCTTAAAGCAATTAAATGTTGTCCGAAGGATTACAGTTCTATAAAATTGAGTCAATCAACACCGGCACTTGGAGAAATGAGGAGAAAATCAAATGTTGAATGAGCGTCTGCAAAGAATGAAGAAGCGGTATTTTGATACGATGCCGAATATCACAGCGGAACATCTGGAACTGGCCACGCAGGCATATCAAAAGTATGCCGGCGAGGCTGCACCGATTTTCCGTGCAAAGGTGGCAGCGCACATTTTGGAAAATATGTCAGTCTGCATCAATCCTGATGAACTGGTGATCGGATCGCCTGCCAATACATACAGAGGTGCCAACCTCTTTATGGAATACACCTCTACAAAATGGCTCCGGGATGAGCTGGATGAGTTTTCCACCCGAAAGACAGATCCTTACGACATCACAGAAGCTGATAAATCCAAGATATTGAATCTGTTTGAATATTGGGAAGGAAAGTCCGTTGAAGATTTGGCTTCGGAGATCCTGCCGCCGGAGACCGAGAATGCCAGGCAGAAGGATCTGATCTCCATCGGCTGCCGCAATGGTGTTTCCGGAGAAACGACCCCGAACTACTGGCGTCTTTTGTCCCTGGGCCTCAACGGACACATTGAAATGTGCAAAGAACTGATCCGGGACGAGCGGGCAAAGGGCGGGCATGTGTGCAGACAGCCGAAGATCGATTTCTGGACCGGTTGCATCATCATTGCGGAAGGGATCATTCGTTATGCGGAACGCTGTGCAGACAAAGCAGAAGAAATGGCAGCCTTTGAAGCGGATCCCAAGAGAAAACAGGAACTCCTGACCATTGCAGAAAACTGCCGGAACGTGCCGGCCAATCCGCCCCGGAATTTCCATGAAGCGCTGCAATTCGTATGGTTTATCCAGGTGTCCTTCCATATCGAAGCGCCGACCACCGCTTGCGGCTTTGGACGCTTTGATCAATATATGCACCCTTATCTTGCCATGGACCGGGAAAAAGGCAAGCTTGTGGATGATCAAGAGGTTCTGGAATTGCTGGAGTGTTTCTATTTGAAGTGCTGCGAGGTCTATGAAGTGCGTGACAAGTGGTATTCCAAGTCGTTTGCCGGCTATCCCATGTGGGAGATCCTGATGGTGGGCGGCATGGACCGTCAAGGCAACGACGCCAGCAACGCACTGTCCTATCTCTGTCTGGATGCCGGTGCGGAGCTTCAAACGACGCAACCGGTCCTGGCGCTGCGCGTTCACGACCGCACGCCGGCCGATCTGCTCCGAAAAGGTGCGCAGATGGTACAGAATGGGATGGCAAATCCCGGATTTTTCAGCGATAATGCCGCAATGAAAATGGTCCAAGGAAAAGGTTGTACGATTGAAGAAGCCAGAGACTGGTGCATCGTAGGCTGCATCCAGCCGGCACCAGGCGGCGGTACCACCGACGGAAGCCCGGACGCGGGATATGTCAATGCGCCCAAAATGCTGGAGCTGGTGCTGCACAACGGGATCGACCCGGTCTCCGGCGAACAGGTCGGCCCCAAAACCGGTGCACTCTCCGATTTTAAAAATATCGATGAGATCATGGAAGCAGTAAAAAAGCAGTCCGTGTACTTTTACGAGATGATCCGCGATGGCTACAATCTCATCGTACCGATCCATGCACAGAGACTGCCGGTGATGTTGGCTTCCATGGTCATCGACGGTTGCCTCGAATCCGGGATGTCCGTCCAGGAAGGCGGCGCCAAATATACCACCTCAGGCATGTTTGTCACTGGTCCTGCCAACCTCGGCGATTCTCTGGAAGCCATCGATCAGGTGGTGTTCAAGGATCAGACGCTCACGCTGGAAAAGCTGGTGGAGATCCTGGATAAGAACTATGAGGGAGAAGAGCGGATCCGTCAGCTGCTGATCAACAAACCTGCCAAGTTCGGCAACGATGATCCGAAGGTCGACGGGCTGGTCAGAGACTACTTGACTTTCGTAGCGGAGACCGTTCAGGAATTCGACGACGCCCGGGGCGGAAAGTACTCGTTCTGCAATCTGTCTCAGACGGTGAACATCTCCCATGGAGAAGTGACCGGTGCCACGCCGGACGGCAGAAAAGCCCATGAGCCTTTCAGTGATAACTCCTCGCCTGTCATGGGCCGTGATACCAGCGGACCCACGGCTACGGTCAAGTCGGTAGCTGCCATCAATCAGACAGCGTTCCATGATGGAGCACTGTTCAATCTTCGCTTCGATCCCAAGGGGATCCAGGGCGAAAAAGGGTTGGAAATCGTGGAAGGCGTCATTAAAACCTACTTTGACAATGGCGGCGAACATATCCAGATCAATGTGGTGGACAACGAAACGCTGCTCGCTGCTCAGAAAAACCCGGAAAAATACAGAGGACTGATGGTCCGCGTCGCCGGATACATGGCATACTTCACCGAACTGGACAAGGCGGCACAGGACACGATCATCGACAGAACAGCACATCTTGCATAGGAGGACTCTGTGAATCAGAACCCAATGACCGCTCCGGTGGGAAGTATCCAAAAGTTCTCCATAGAAGATGGCCCTGGCATCAGGACGACGATTTTCCTGAAGGGCTGCCCGCTTCACTGCAAGTGGTGCCACAATCCGGAAATGATCGATTTTGCCCCACAGCTGATCTATTTGACGAATCGCTGCATCAGCTGCGGATTTTGTATCGAAGCCTGTCCGAAAGGAGCCCTTCGGCCTATGGGCGGCAAGATCGCTGTGGACTGGGATGTATGCGACGACTGCCTGCTTTGCACCAAGGCTTGCTATGCAGGCGCGCTCAAATCTGTAGCAGACGAAATGACTGCGGAGGAAGCGGTGGGCGAAGCGGAGAAGGACAAAGGGTTTTACGAGCACACCGGAGGCGGAATCACCGTTTCCGGCGGTGAAATGCTTTCCCGGCCACAGTTTGTGGAGGAAATCATCCGGGAGGCTGCAGGCAAGGGCATCAACGTCTGCCTGGACACTTCGGGCTACGGTGACGGAGATGCATTGTATCATCTGGCATCTTCTCCCGGTGTGACAGACATCCTGTACGACATGAAATGTATCCTGCCGGAGCAGCATTTGGAAGGAACCGGCGTTGGCAACGAAAGGATCCTGGAGAATCTGGTCCGGCTGGCGTCCGATGACGCCATTCGCAGCAAGATCACCATGCGCATGCCTTTGATCAGCGATTACAATGACTCGGAGGAAGTTATCAAGGACACTGCGGCGTTTTTTCACAAAAACAACTTGCGGAAGGTGACGCTATTACCGTATCATACTCTTGGAGTATCAAAATCCGAAAGGATTGGAGAAGTCGCCGAAGTATTTGAACCGCCTTCCCCGGAACGGCTGAGCCAACTTCGATCAATATTTGAGTCGGCCGGCATTACTGTGGAAGTGCTGGGTCAGTAGACATAACAGGCGGACGGAAACGTCCGTCTCTGTTTTTTTATGAATGGTTTGTTTTGCCGGAATCATGAATTTCATGGGCCGGCAGATGTAGAAAGGAGTTGCAAGTGAGCACTATTTATTACGACAAGGACGGAGATCTCGCCTTCGTGACAGGCAAGACCATCGCCATTATCGGTTACGGAAATCAAGGTCGCTCCCAGGCCTTGAACATGCGGGATTCCGGTGTAAAAAATATCGTGATCGGCAGCGTGCGGGATGAATCCTGGACCCAGGCCAACGAAGACGGATTTCCCGTATATTCCATTGCGGAAGCTTCAAAAATGGCCGATATCATCTTTATCCTGATCCCGGACGAAGTTGCGCCGAAAATCTACAGCGAAGAGATCGAGCCCAATCTGAAGGCCGGCGATGTGCTGAATTTTTCGTCGGGCTACAATATCACATACGGGTTTATCACACCTCAAAAGGATGTGGATGTGATCATGGTAGCGCCCAGAATGATTGGAAAAGGCGTTCGTGAGACCTACGAAAACGGTACGGGCTTTCCCACTTTTATCGTAGTGCAGCAGAATGCATCCGGCCAGGCAAAAGAGATCGCGATCAGTCTGGCCAAAGCGCTGGGCTCTACCAAAGCCGGCGCCATCGAAGTGACCTTCAATGACGAAACCTATCTGGATCTGATGTCCGAACAAGCGGTTTGGCCGCTGATCATGAACGTAATTAACGAAGCGTTCAAACTGTTCATCGAAAAGGGCCATTCCCCCGAAGCCATTCTAACGGAGCTGTATCTGTCGAAAGAACCGGCAGTGATGATGGAAAAAATGGCGGATGTTGGACTGTTCAAGCAGTTGCCTATGCACTCGCGTACCAGTCAATACGGTCAGCTTTCCCGGTTTGGAAAAGTCGATACGGCGCCGATCCGCAAGTTTCTGGAAGAGCAGTACGAGAATATTGTGAACGGTGGTTTCGCCAAAGAGTGGGCTGCCGTAATGGAAGATGACATGAAGGAGTACGAAGCACTGAAAGAGCAAGCATTTCATAATGAGATCAGCATGGCTGAAGCGCGGGTCAAGGAGAATCTGAGCGGACGTTAGGCCGACCGGTGCGGGGAAGCCCCGCCAGGGAGCGAAAGATGAACAGCCAAAAAGAGCTTTATATCCTATGGCATTGCCTCCGAACATTTTTTGAGGACCTGGAGCAATGGCGTCAGGCTTCCTCTTACCTTGGGATCACATCCACACTATTACAAGAATCGTACGACGATTTGTTGAAGGGCACACGGGCGGACGTCCATGTGCCCCTCTGGGCATCCTGTGCCAAAACCGGAACACGGGAACTGTGCAATTCGGTAACGCTTCGAGTCATCCGACAATACAAAGATTGTGGGTACGAGTCGGCGCCTATGGACGGAAATCCACCGGATTACATCGGGCAGCAGTTTCGCTTTCTTGAGTATCTTTCTGTCTGCAGTCTTCGGGAAGAAGGTCGTTTCCAACAGGCGGCAGCTGTTTTTCTGCGGGAATTTACCGTCGATACGGTTCGCTGGGTCAGGGAAGCCCTTCTGCGGCACAGTGACCATCCTGAGCTCCAGGCGTTGTGCGCGATCATGGGCGATGTCGTGCAGGGAAGAACGGTCGTGCTTCATGGACAGACAGAACCACTTCCGCCGTTCGATTCAGTCGATTGGAAAGCCGGCATGCCGATTCCAATGGAGTCAGAGCGACAGATCGCAATCGCCAGCTTCAATGACTGCGGTGCAAAGTGCCTGATGAGTGCAAGAGTCCAGGAGGGATGTGTGCTGGAGATCACGCCGGACACCTCGGTGCTGCCGTTTACGGGTTGTTCCAGGGGAAGGGCATATCGACAAACGTTCCTGACTGCAGACAGGCTTCGCTATCCCATGGAGCGTACGGGCAAACGCGGTGAAGGCAGGTTTCGCAGGATCACCTGGGATGAGGCGGCGAAGAAGGTCGCACAGGAAATCCGCAAAACGGGGCAGGCGTATGGACCTTCCTCTCGCTTTGTTACACCGGCCTCCGGTGTTTCGGCGCTGCTGCGAGGAGACCGCTTTATGAAACGGCTTTTGGGCCTGGATGGCGGCTATCTGAATTACTACAACTATTACAGTGCAGCTTGCGCCAACTATGTGATGCCCTACGTGTACGGTACACTGGAATGCGGCCATACGGAGGAAGATTTATTGCATGCGGGCATGATCATCCTTTGGGGCCACAATCCTTCGGCCAATTACTTCGGTCCTTTCTTTAACCGGACCCTTACCCAGGCAAAAGAGCAGGGCATTCCCATCGTCGTGATCGATCCCAGAAAAAGCGAATCGGTCCTTACCTATGCGGATGAATGGATCCCCATCAAGCCATCTACCGATTCTGCTCTGGCCGATGCCCTGTGCTGGCACATCTGGAAGAGCGGCCTTCAGGATCAAAAATTTATGGACGAATTCTGCCTGGGCTTCGACGAGGCGCACATGCCGGAAGGTGTACCTGCCGGCGAGAGCTATCATACCTACCTGTCAGGGGCAAAAGATGGCGTGGAGAAAACCGCCGAATGGGCCCAGGAGATCACCGGTATACCAGCCGATGTGATCCGAAGACTTGCAGAACAATATGCCCGGACCAAGCCGGCTTGTTTGATGCCCGGGCTGGGTCCCCAACGCACCGGAAACGGAGAGCAGTTTTATCGCAGCACTGCGGCGCTTGCCTGTATCACCGGAAATGTGGGCAAACGCGGGGGAAGCAGTGGCGGTACGCCCTGGATCCCTACGCATCTGTTGCCGGATTTTGCAGCCATCGACAATCCTTACAAGGGATCGATCCCGTCCTTTCTCTGGACGAAAGCTGTGGAAAATGCAGGAAGCATGACGGCCCGGGAAGACGGTGTGACAGGCGTGACAAAACTGGATTCTTCCATCAAACTCATCTTCAATCTTGCCAACGGTTTGCTTTTGACACAGCACTCCAACGTCAATCAAACGGTGCAGCTTCTGGCGGATAAGAAGAATGTGGAAATGCTGGTGGTATCCGATGTGTTCCTGACTTCCGGCGCTCGGTTTGCCGACCTTTTGCTGCCGGCGCCCTCCTTCTTCGAGGTGGATAATATCGTGCCGCCCTGGGTCACAGACAACTACTTGCTCTACAATCACCGCTGCATGGAGCCGCTTTTCGGCTGTCGATTCGAATACCAATGGATTCGGGAAACAGCTGCATATCTGGGCTTGGAAGAAGATTTTATTGACGGAAAAGCAACTCAGGAAGAGTGGATGAAGGCGTTGTACGATGATGCGCGAAAGTCAGAGCCGGAGCTGCCGACTTTGGAAGAATTCAAAAGCGCCGGTTGTTTTGTGTTTGAAGCCGGCGATCCGCATATTGCATTTCAGGAAATCATTGAGAACAAGGGACGTTTCGACACACCCTCCGGGAAAATCGAGATTTTCTCAAAGACGCTCTATGATATGGATCGCCCGGATGAGATACCCGGACTGCCCCGATATACTGCCTGTGCCGAAGGACCGGACGATCCCATAAAGGAAAAGTATCCTCTTCAGCTGATCGGCTATCATACAAAAAGACGGTGCCACTCCATCCACGAAAACAATACGCTCATGGAAGAACTGGAGCCGCCTGCTGTGTGGATCCATCTTCAGGATGCTGCAGATCGGGGAATCAAAAACGGAGAATTGCTGGAGATCTTCAATGACAGAGGATGCGTGCGCATCCCGGCCTTGGTCACCGATCGGATCATGAAAGGTGTCGTGGCCCTTAGCGAGGGCGGATGGTTCAAGCCCGCAACCGACGGAGCCGACGAACGAGGATGTCTGAATGTGCTTACTTCGTCCAGACCTACCCCTTTGGCAAATGGGAATCCGCAGCACACCAATTTGGTACAGGTCCGAAAAGCAAAATGAATTACTTAGAAGATGGGGACTGGCAGGAACTGCCGGTCCCTGTTTTATACGTCAGGAGCTGGTCCAGCGTGCTATGCAGCGCACCGGTGGGGCAGGCATTCTTGCAGTCACCGCAGCGGATGCATTCCATGCTGTTTTGGCTTGTTAGGACTGGAATGTTCAGATCGCAGGCCTCTTCGCATTTTCCGCAGTGGATGCAGAGATCCTCATCCAGAACCAGCCGATAGAAGGACGCTTTGTTCATGAACCCGTACAGTGCACCCAGGGGGCACAGGTAGCGGCAGAAAGGTCTGCTGATCAGCAGCGACAAGAAAAGAATCACCGCCAGGATTGCCGATTTCCAGGCAAAGAGCCAGCCGGCTGCAGAGCGGAGTGCCGTATTGGCGGCCAGCAAGGGCAATCCGGCCATCAGCGTGCCCGAGGGGCAGATATATTTGCAAAACCAGGGATCGCCCATGCCCGTCACATCAACGGCAAAGAGCGGAAGCAGAATTACAAATACCGCCAGAATTACGTACTTGAGACCTTTCAGGTAACGATCGGCGGGAATTTTTTTTAGTTTTTTCGGAAAAGGAATCTTATAGATCAAATCCTGGATCAGACCGAAAGGGCAAAGCCAGCCGCAGACGAAACGGCCCCAAAGCGCCCCCACAGCCATAAGGAAACCCAGAACGTAAAATGATACGGAAAACGTGCGACTGCCCAGAACCGCCTGAAGAGACCCGATGGGGCAGGAGCCCAGCGCGCCGGGGCAGGAGTAACAATTCAAACCGGGCAGGCACAGCGCTTTTGTTGGGCCAGTATATATTTTACCTTGCAGGAAACCGACCAGATAGCCGTTTGAAAGGGCGGTGAAAGCGGTCTGGACGCCTGTTCGTAATCGCTTTTTACTGTGCTTAGCCAATGCCAACACACTCCAGACATATGATAATGGCCTTCTGCAGCACAACAGCGATCTCGCCACGGAAGGCGCCGATCACCAAAAAGAGGATCCCGGCGCCCAGAAGGATCGGCGCCTTGTATTTTTTCAAGGCTTTGGACATTATTCTACCTCTTGCAGCAGTTCCTCGATGATCTCATTCCATTCATCGTACTCCTTGGCGCCCACATAAGCTTCGCCCACCTGATTGCCTTCTGAATCCACAAAGATCGTCTCCGGTACATATTGGATGTCTTTTACTTTTGCTTCATACAGGCTTTCGGATACGGCAAGATGGGGATAATCGGCACCAGTCTGTTCAACGATGTCCAACACGGTAGGAAGCTTGTCCATATTTGATTCAGAGATATTAAGGACGATCCCTACGACTTGAAACCCTTCGTGAGCCGTGTGCAATTCTGCCAGATCAGGCATTTCCCGAATGCAGGGTGGACAGGTAGTGGACCAGAAATTGACCATCGTCAGCTGGCGGTCTCCGAACAGTGCCTGATCCACGGCATTGCCCTCGATATCCGTCGTGGTCATCCCGCTGAGAGATGCGCTGCTGGCGGTATTGTTGTCTGTATCGGCCGCTGTGCTTCCGCCACAGGCGGAAAAGAGGAGCAGTACGGCCAGAGTCATTAACGTGAGATATAGTTTTTTCATATTATAAGCCTCCTTGTTGCATTTTGCAATTATAGCACTAAGGGTCCGTTTCGGTAAAGGGACTTAGTCACAAAGCGACACGAACGCAACCAGTTCAGGAGTAGCATATAAATATTGCAATAAAGTATTGTCGAAAGCAGTACAGGTAGATATCATAGCAATTATAGAAAGCTATTTCATGATTATGAATGAAACAAAAGGAGGAGAGAGAGAGAACTGTTATTTCTGTGTGGACCTAAGGAGGATGAAATGAAGTATTTGATATTGGGAACAGGATTGCAAGGACGTGTCGTTGGATATGACATCTTGAAATTCGAGGCGGATGCGGAAATTATCTTTGCAGATATCGATCAAAAGAATCTGGAGACGGCCAAGGCGCTGGTTCGGGATTCCAGAACGTCATTCATAGGATTTGACATACAAAACACGGAAGAAACTGTGGCGCTGATGCTGAAAAGCGATTTGATCATCGTCTGCCTGCCCCACGATGGGGGGACAACAGACGCTGTGTACAGGGCTCTTGCAAAGGCGAACGGAAAGAAAGCCGTCTTTTCCGATTACTGGCTGTGGCCTAGGCATCATGCGCATCACGAAGCCCTCGTGAAAGCCGGCGTGCTGGCTGTCCCGGGCATGGGGATCGCCCCCGGATTTGCCAACATCTGTGTAGGACAACTGGATCACGAGTTTGACCAGCTGGAAGAGGCTACCATGTATGTTGGGGGACTTCCCGTAGACAAGGGCATACATCCGCTGGACTATATGGAATCTTTCAACCTGGAAGCCATGCTGGATATGTATATCACACCGGCGACGGTGATCGAAGATGGAAAAGTTGCGAAGAAGCCCAATCTGACCGTTTTCGACAAGCTGATCATCCCTGGCCATGGGGAAGTGGAAGTTTTTTGGACCGACGGACTGTGTACTCTGGAAAAAAACATGAAGGGCAAAGGCGTCAAAAAGATCGCCGAATGCACGCTGCGTTGGCCGGGTCATATCGCCAAGATGCGGGAGTTGGAAGCCATGGGCTTTTTCAGCACTGAGGAGATCGATGTAAACGGTGTAACCGTTCGGCCGAAGGATGTCTCTGAAAAGCTTTTCCAGAAAATGTGGGCGAAAAAGTGGGGCCTTAGGGATATGACCTATCTATATGTGGTGGGCAAAGGGATGAAGGACGGCAAATTCCTTGAAAAAGCGTATGAACTGAAAACCTATTCCGACGAAGAAGCCGGCATCACATCCATGGAACTGGCTACGGCATACCCGATTTCTATCGCGGCGATGATGGTGGCAAAAGACGATAGCGGCCGTACTGGCATCATCGATCCGGAGCTCTATTTCATCGGAGATAAATTCCATGAACTGGTTATGCATCTGGGCGAAAGGGGTATTCCTGTCTACGAAAAATAAACGATTGAGGACAATAAAAATCCCCGCAGATCCTGCGGGGATTTTTGGTGGGCTGTATTGGACTCGAACCAACGACCTCCTGCTTGTGACGCAGGCGCTCTAACCAGCTGAGCTAACAGCCCTCGTTTACTTTTTTAGTTTCTTGATCCGATGTACGAACCGATCCGGTACACCTTTGATAATCGTGTAGAGGCTGTACATCGTTGCGATGCCGATCAGGAGATTGGGCACGATGTACATGGGGACCGTCATGAAGGCCACTGTGATCCCTTGTATGAACAATATCAACAGGATGACGACATTGTACACTACGAATATCTTATTTTCGGCCTTCGTGCGTCTAATGATGCCGTAGCCCATCTGGCTGGCAAGTCCGAACAGGAAGGTCAGAAAAATAATGAGAATGATCGTTCCCATCATATTTGTGACGTTATCCAGATTGCTTGGATAGCTCAGGCTGAACATCACGTTCAGCAGCAGGATCCCGGCTTGTTGAATGAAGAGGAATACTACAACAGACATAAACATCGCAAAAATGTTAATCGTCAACTGGCCCTGGCTGTCAGGCGGTTCTTTCTTTCTGTAGTCAGGTTTGCTCATCTATTGAACTCCGGTCGTGCGTTGCAAGCATATTCGTACTTTCCAATTATAGCGGTACTACGTACAAAAAACAAGGGGAAATAGAGGATTTTTTGGCTTAATTTGTTTGCTATTGAAAGTGCTATTTGTTACTATTGTTGTGTTGGTACCGATGCTGAAACGATGGAGGGTAAAATGAGAAAAGTTGATATGATTGTGAAAGCTCCGCACTTCTATGCGATGGATGATGCGGGCGTCGGATACAAAACCGGTGTAGCCATGATCGTTGACGGCGGCAAGATCCTGGAGTTTTGCGATACGGACAAGGTAGATGACCAGTACGAAGCAGAGGAAATTCTGAACCTGGATCATCATGCAGTCTTTCCCGGATTCATCGACGGACACATGCATTCCGAAGACAATATCCTAAGAGGCCTGGCCCAGGATACGAACAACTGGATGATGTACGGCCTTCAACCTTTTGCCAATGCCATGACTGCGCAAGACGGCCAAAAGGGCAGCTGTGTGGCCATCATCGAAGCCATCAAGGCCGGCACCACTACGCTTGGCGATCAGAATTTCGAGATCGACAGCGTCGCAAATTTCTTGACGAAAGCAGGTGCCAGAGGGAATCTGACCTTGATGTTCCGAGCGGCCAAGAAGAAAGTATACAACCCCGGAGAGCTCTACGAATTTGACGATGCCATGGGCGAGGCGGGACTGCTGGAAAATATTCGTATGTACGACAAGTGGCATAATAAAGGAAACCTCCGGATCCTGTTCGGACCTCAGGGCCCGGATTTTATAAGCCCTGAAATGCTTTTAAAGACCCAGAAGATCGTTAAGGAACGAAAAACGAAACTGCATCTGCATACACAGCAGGGAGACCGGGAAACCTTCCAGATCGTTCAACGCTACGGAAAACGTCCGGTTGCGTTTCTGAAGGAAATGGGTTTGCTTGACGAAAGCCTCATTGCGATCCACCTGACCGACTGCAACGACGAGGAAGCCAGAGTCGTTGCCGGATCCGGCGCTTCCATGGTAGTGAATCCCGCATCCATTGGGATCATCGATGGCGTGGTTTGCCCCAGTGTGGTATTCCAGGAAGCCGGCGGGAGCGTTGCGCTGGGCTCCGATCAGGCGCCGGGCAACAACTGCCACAACATCATTCACGAGATGAAGAACGTTTGCCTTTTCAACAAGATCAAATATGCGAACCCGGAAGTGATGCCTGCATGGCGTGCGCTGCGCATGGCCACCATCGAAGGGGCAAAAGCCGTGGGTGTCGATGACATCGTCGGTTCTCTGGAATCTGGAAAGCAAGCAGATTTTATTGCAGTAGATCTGGATTTTCCCTCCATGCTGCCGGTGTTCACGCATCCGATGCGCAACATCGTACCCAATTTGGTCTATAGCGCCAGAGGCGAAGAAGTCTCTCACTCTGTCGTGGCCGGGAAGATCGTCATGAAGAACAGAAAACTGGTGAATATCGAAGAGAGAGAGTATATCGAAGCGGTCAAGGATTGCCCGGAAGCGATCGGAAAGCGTGCGGAGAAGGAATTCTTTGCCATCAACGGCACGAATGCCCAGTTCATGAAAGAAGGAAAACTCTAATTGGAATCGAATCATTTGCAGCCCAGGAATGCAATAAAAATTTTCACAGCGGTGGTCTTCTGCTTCGCGATCATGGAAGGATTCAGCATCAATATCTTTTCCAACTACCTGGTGGACGCGTTCAACGTATCCGACGAAATGCGCGGCATGATTGAGACCCCGCGTGAGCTACCCGGCATCCTGGGCATGTTTATACTCTCAGCTCTGGTCCTGTACGCCGATGTAAGTCTGGCGATCATGGCCCAGTCCCTGTGTGTGATCGGCCTTCTGGTCCTAGGCACACTGTCCCCGAATTTCGAAATGATGATCCTGTTCATGTTCGTCTATTCCCTGGGGGCACACTTGTATTTTCCACTGGAAGCATCCATGCTCATGAGCTTGTCTGAGGAAGGCAAAATGGGTGCTACGATGGGAAGGGTGAAAGCAGTCTCCACCTTCGGATACTTGATTTCTGCCATCGCAGTGTTCTTTGGATTTCGGAGCGGTTTCCTTGACTTTACGACACCCGTCAAGATGCCGTTTGTACTGGGCGCTTTGGCATGTGCGACAGCTTCCATGCTGCTGCTGACGCTTCGCAAGAGTCTGTCCGGAATGCCCAAGCGTGAGAAGAGTAAGCTTCTCTTCAAGAAAGAGTACATGCCGTACTATCTGATCACTTTCGCCTACGGCTGCCAAAAGCGGATCCGATTGGTGTTCGGACTGTGGGTTTTTGTAAAGCTGCTGGGATACAAGGCGGATTTTACAGCGCTCCTGCTCATCGCTTCCGCAGCGGTAGGGATGTTTCTGTCTCCCCAATTCGGCAGGCTCCTTGATATTTTAGGGTTGCGTAAAGCATTGATTTTCGAAGGTGCGTATATGATTTTCATTTTTGGGATCTTCGGGTTCTTTGCCCGCAGCTTTGCCCAGGGAACGGTCCCGCCTTCGCCGATCCTTCTTGGTGCTACGGTTCTGATCTTTATCGGATCGGACGCTACCAGGTTCTTTGAGATTTTCCACGCATATACCATGCGCTGCATTGCGGAAAAACCTGGCGATATCACGCCCAGCTTATCTGTGGGACAGGCGGTGGATCACGTGATGGCGATGTCCATTTCGCCGGTGTTTGGGATCATCTGGGCCGCCTGGGGACCGCAGTGGGTCTTCTGGCTGGCAGGGGCATCCGCTCTGTTTCAATTATATGTCGGATTGCACTTTCCAAAGCAGTGCGATCTGCAATAGCAACACAAAAAAAAGCCCGGATCAACCGGGCTTTTATATTGCTTACAACAGCTTTACGAGCAGCAGATAGTATGGGATCGTCAACAAGCAAAAAATGGTGATGATGGGGATGGCCCGTCGGACCAGCGACATCATGGGTACATCGAAATAGTCTGCGATGATAAAGAGACAGATATGAGTGGGTGATACTTGCATGGCTGCGTAAGCAAAGCTCATCAGCAGGACCATCAGCGGCATGCCGCCTCCGGGGATCGCCGCAAAGGCCATAACGGTGCAGATGGCAATGATGGCCTGGGATCCGGCTACCACTGTCCCAAAGAAAAAGATCAGCGCAAAGACCAGGAACGTGGGCACCGGAAGATTCGTAAAAAACTCCGGCAGCGCTTCCACAGCACCGGTGTGCATGATGAAATCTTTGAATACCATGATCAGATACGTATTGAGCAGCATCGATGGCTCAAACGCGCTGCGCAGCAGCGGTGCGGCTGTCTTTGGCGTATACCTGTAAATGGGCAGACACAGGAACGTTACCAGGGCCACTGCTGTCAGGACTGTCCAGTTGAAAGCAATGATCAAAACGATGATGGCAATGATCGACCAGAGGTGCCGAAACAGTCCCAGCGCTTGTTTCGGCTTGTTGTCCGAAGGGGGCACCCCTGTTTCCTTGGGGATCTTTCGGATGTAGAACCAGTAGCCCAAGACAAAGAGCAGCACTTCCAGCGGCAGCATTCCCAAAACGAAGGCGCCGGGTCGGACGCCGGACAGTTCACTCATCATGATAATGGCTGCGTATGTGGGAAGGAAGCTTTCCGGAATATGGCGAAAATAGCTTGTGACGAAGGCTTGCTCTTCGTCATTCAGATCCTCGCCTACCGTATCTCTTACGATCTGGCCGCAGATGATCGCTGCTGCCGCAGAAGGGAGCAGGCCGATAAAGATGGGGGCCAGTGTCACATTGAATCTTCGATTGTTGAACAGCCCGTTCAAGTTTTGCTGCGCAAGCCGCAGCTGTGCCCGATCCTCCAGCATGCGCTGTAAAAATGTGATCAGATAGAGGATGAGCATCAGGGAAATGGTGTTGAAAGAAGTGGTGGCACCCAACCAAATACTCAACACTTCCCCGGGTGGAATGAAGTAAATCAAAATGGTGACCGCGATGGTGACCATCATGGATTTTGCCAGCTTCAGTCCTCCGCGGAGCGACAAT
Organism: Clostridiales bacterium; assembly: GCA_003542355.1. Classification (GTDB taxonomy): domain Bacteria; phylum Bacillota; class Clostridia; order Peptostreptococcales; family Anaerovoracaceae; genus UBA10908. Next base: position 17,337 of record DPKU01000152.1, read on the forward strand.
AGCAATGCCGTGAACACCACTGCCAGCTTTGCGACTTGTATCATTGTGCCAGAGTCCATCGATCAGCCTTTTCTGCAGTCGCAGGGTTCCAGAAAGTATTTCAGGATGTCACGTCGCGTCACGATGCCGATAAAGGATCCGGAATCGTCGATGACGGGGATAAAATTTTGTTCCAGCGCCCGAGACAGCAGTTTTTCGGGGGAAGCCGTAATGGATACCGGGGGATTTTTGTCATCGCCCAGGAGATCCCGGATGGAATCCATCTCCAGACGTTGCATCGGCACGCCTGTAAGTTCTTCGCTTTCGGAATCATCCTTTAATATGTGCCAGAGCAAATCCCCCTCACTGATGGTGTTGAG
>DPKU01000162.1 GCA_003542355.1 Clostridiales bacterium
CTCCATCACATGAAGGATATCCCGCACCATGGCGTTGACGGCGAACTTGTAGATCTCCTGCCCGTCCATGTGCAAATAGACATCCCCCGGCTTGGGGAGCGCATAGGGACAATTCCCGGCCGATCGCTTCATGAACAAAGGCTCCGCCTGGCCCACAGCACCGATCGATATGGAAAGCAGATCTTCCCCTTCTTCCAGCACCACAGCTCCTGCGCCGTCTCCGAACAGAACACTCACATCCCGCTTCGTCCAGTCTACGGTGCTGCTCATGGATTCGGCGGCGATGAGCAGGATGTGCTTCGCCTTGCCCGATACGATGAGTGCCTGAGCCATATCCAAGCCGTACAGGAAACCGGAGCATGCAGCGCCGATGTCCAGGGCTGGGCAGGTTCCGCCCAGTTCCTGCTGCACCATGCAGGCCAGGGAGGGCGTGGCATAATCCGGGCTGATGGTGGCGCAGAGGATATAATCCATCTCTTCGATGGTTCGGCCGGCGTCCTTCAATGCTTCTGCTCCGGCTTCCGCAGCGATGGGCGTCAGCCCGTTTTCGCAGATGTGTCTGGATTCGATACCAGTGCGACTGAATATCCATTCGTGACTGGTATCCAATATTTTGCTCAATTCCTGATTCGTAACGCTCAATGGGGGAAGGCAGCTGCCTGTTCCCGTGATTTTAATGCTCATGGCTTTCCCTTCAACAGTCTTTTTTCAAAAAATCCGTTCATTTTCAGCATTGCGGTGTACAATGCTTCTTTTTCACTTCCAGTCAGACCGGAAGAGATATTGCTGACCAGCTTCCTGTGAAAATATCGATGGACCCGGTCCATTTGTGTTCCTTTGTCCGTAAGCTTTACGTAGACCCTGCGTCCATCGGCTTCATCTCGAAGTTTCGTCACATAGCCTTTTTTGACCAGCTTGTTGATGGCAACCGTCACCGAAGGCAACGTGATACGCAGATCTTCGGCAATGTCGCTGATCGTGCGCCCTTTATTCTGATCTTCTGCAGCGGATTCCAGGATATGGACTTCGCTGACCGACAAATCATGACCTGTTCGCTTGATCGATATCTCTTCGATCTTTGTAATGATTTTAAATGTATCCACCAGAATGTCGTTGAGTTCTTTTTTGAACGAATCCATCTCTTCCCCCCATTTCGGGCGATCCGCAGTTTAATTAGTTTGACTAATTAGTTTATATAAGCATTATACACGTGCAGTCCATCCTGTCAATATAAAAAATGGGAGCTATATTTTATATAGCTCCCACCGGCAGTCTTGAATCAGATACTTCAGCTGATAGCGGCGCTGAACGCCGCCTACTGCGCTTTGGCAGTCGTACAGCAGCGTTCGGATCCCGGCGATGCGCCGCTCCTCCACCAGAAGGATCCGTTCCACCTGCACCTCTCGCTCTGATCCGTCTTCTTCCCGAAATCGGAATTTATAAGGAAGAGGTCTGCCCGTTCCCTTGAACACGGCCACAGCGTCCACCGGCTTTGCCATGATTTTCATGGTCCATACCCTCCCATCGTAAGAAATTGTCCCTCGTTGACGCCGCCCTCCATAGGCTTGAGCGTCGTATTGGCGAACACGCCTCGCATGATAGCGCCGTCTCCGTATCGCTGCCGGATCTGATCGATCCACACATCGGGGCCTCGGAGACCGGGAGCTTTTTCACTGTCGAAAAAGGAGATCTGCTCCTGATCGGTGCGGCTCAGCGATCCCAGGCCCACGCCCAACTGCCGGATCGGCTCTCCCAGCCAGCATTCCTCCATCAGTGCCGCAGCCGTCCGATAGATCTCCGAAGTCTGGTCTGTGTAAAAATGCAGCTGACGCTGGTGCTGACGGCTGATAAAGGCATCGGTTCGGAGCCACACAGACACTAGGGATGCCCGGGCGTCCAAAGCTCTGAGCCGGGCGCCTGTGCGTTCACACAAACTTAAAAGATAGGCCAGGAGCTCCCGGCGATCCGTCACATCGTAAAACACAGTCATACTGTTTCCGAGGCCCTTTTGCACGATCCGGTCGTTGGGCGCCACCGGCGAGGAGTCTATGCCGTTGGCGTATTGTCCGATCCGTTCTCCGTGACTTTTGAACATCGCTCGGAGCTGAGACCGGTCCATGGCGGCCAACTCACCGATGGTCCTGACGTTGATCGCCGACAGCCGGGCCGCAGTGGCCCGCCCCACCATAAAAAGCTCGGAAACCGGCAACGGCCACATTTTCGTTTCGATCTCTTCTGGAAACAGCGTATGGATCTGGTCGGGTTTTTCCATTTCCGAAGCCATTTTCGCCAGCAGCTTATTGGAGGAAATCCCGATGTTTACCGTAAAGCCAAGCTCATGGCGCATCCGGCCCCGGATCCGATCCGCAAGGGCCAGAGGATCCCCGAAGCGATGCGCCGAAGCGGTGTAATCCATAAAGCACTCGTCGATACTGTAGCGTTGGATCAGCGAGCTGTACTGCCTCAATATGCCATACATGGCATCGCTGCAGCTCATATAAAGATCGTAGTCCGGAGGAACCACCAGGAGGTCCGGATATTTCTGACGGGCTTCGAAAAGGCTTTCTCCTGTTTTTACGCCAACTTTTTTTGCAGGGATGGATTTGGCCAGCACGATGCCGTGACGGCTGGCCTGACTCCCGCCCACCACAGCCGGCACCGTGCGCAGATCAAGCTCGCCGCCCCGTTCCAGCAGGGCGGCGGCGCTCCAGCTTAAATAGGCCGAATTGGCGTCGATGTGAAAAATGACCATTTGATTCCCTCCGCTGCAGCCTCATTATAGCGAACATATGTTCTTTTTTCAAGCAGAAAATAAGCGCTTTTCGTAAAAGGCGCTTTCTGCTATTTTTCGGCTTTTTGAAAAGGCTTTCCCGCCTCGAAGAGTACCGTGTCAAAAAACATCAACACCGATTGAATGCCCAAAAGGATTCCCGTAGCGACCAACAGCCGCTCGATGGGAATCCGGTCGGCCAGAGGGCCGAAAATCAGCATGGCCAGAGGCATCAGAGAACTGGACAGCATTCCCAGGACGCCGAAAACTCTCCCCATATAGTCTCCGTCCACTTTTTCCTGCAGCAATACGGTAAAGGGCGTCTGAAACATTAGCATGGCCAGCCCAAGGACACCCATCAGCACAGAATACACTACAAATGACATCGGCCAGCCCAGGGCAAAGGTACAGCCGGCTGTCACCAGACTCGACACGGCAATGGTGTGCAGGCGGTTGGAAAATCCCCCCCACGCAGCGATGAACAGCCCTCCGGCCATCATGCCCAGAGAAAAGGTGACTTCGATCACCGTCAGGCGCCACACATCGGGACTGAAGCTGCGCGCCACCTGCAGCGGTGTCAGAAAAGCCAGGGGCGCGATCAGGATAAAGTAGACGGCACAATGGATAAAGCTCCGCTTGACGAAGCCGTTGCCGCCGATATAGCGAAAGCCCTCCCGAAGATCCTGCCAGTAGCTGGTCTGTCCCAGATGGAACGCTTTGGCATGGGCCGGCGCTTTCAGGAAAAACAGAAGAATGACGATGGCAATGGCCGCCGTTCCCACATCGATCAAAAAAATCTTGTCCAGCGTGACGAGAGTCATCAACGCGCCGCTGGCCACCGGAGAAACCAGCGTGATGAGAGACTGAATACTCCCGTTGATGCCGTTGACGCGAAGCAGCTGATCCGCCGGAACGATCTGAGGCAAAAAAGCATTGACGGCAGGCCCTTGCACGCCGGAGCCAAAGGATCGGATGCCCATGGCCAAGAATAAAAGCCAGAAAGTGTCGTGCCCGCCCAGAAACAACAGCGCAATGGTCAGTGTGGCCAAAGCGATGAGCGCGTCGGCAGCCACGATCAATTTCTTTCGGTCATACCGGTCGGCCCATATGCCGGCAAAAGGTGAAACGAAGAATGCAGGCAAAAACCCGCAGACAATGGACAGAGTCATCATGACCCCCGACTGCGTTTCCAGGGTAATGTGCCACAGAATGGCATACTGCACCAGCATGGAGCCAAATAGAGAAACGGTCTGACTGGCCAGGAATAATATCGTTTGCTTTTTCCACGCGTTGGTCAAATGCTGTCTGCTCCGTGATATCTCCGGTCAGGACCGGTTCTTGCCCTTGACAAAATCTCTTGCGTTTTTGATCCCGCCGAATTCAGCGAACATCCGGCTGATTTTTTCATTTTCGATCTGCCTGGAATTCAAACTCTGGTAAACGGCCTCCTGCTGCAGTTTCTTATAATTCTGCAGTCTTTCTTCCGAAAGAAGCCCTTCGCTGATGGCCTGGCGGACCCGGCAGCCCGGCTCCTCCTCGTGCCGGCAGTCGTTGAACCGGCATTCCAGTGCCAGCTCTTCGATATCGGCGAAGGTCGTGGACAGATCTGCGCTTTCCACACCTGAGGATCCGATAAAAGCCACGGTTTTTCCCGGGCCTATCCATTGCAGGATCTCCTCACAGCCTTGCCCGGATATGCTGGAAGACACAACGACATCCACCATTACAAAATCCCCGACTGCGGGAAAGTCCGAAGGCGCCGCGGAAAGATGCCGCAGCTTCCCCGAAACCTGGGCAGTCAGGTCTCCTAGCCCTGTGAACACCCGATACAGACTCCTGTGCTGAAGGGTCACCCGTCCCGGAATGAGTTCCGGAAATGCGGCGGCCACTTCAAGATATCGATCGGTCCATCCCCAGTTTGCATATTCATTCAATTCGTTCATATATCGTTCTCTCTTGCGAGCTCGTTTCATTCTTCAAAAAACTGAAGTTTCAAACCGTTGGGATCCTGGATGTAAAAGTATTTTGAACCGCCACCTGTAGTAAAGGGACCGCTGTGGATCGCAACACCTTTTTCTTTGACAAAATTCATCATATCTTCTACGGAATCCACGGTAAAACCCCAGGAAATGTCCGGCCCCACGTGAATATCCTTCTTGCTTTTATTGCAGATGAGCTCTAATTTTGTTTCACCTTCACCTAAAAAGGCGATCTCGATCTCCAGACCAGCCGGAAATCGACTGCTTACCTTCCATCCGATCACTTCCTCGTAGAACCGAACAGACTCATCCAAATCTTTCACCATTAAGGTGCTCCAAACAAATTTCATAATACATGCTCCTCTTCAACTGTACGACGACGATTGCTTTTCTTCATTACTCCGGTATTTCTCCCACACCGGAAAGTACAAGGCGCGGACGATACGGGTACTGTTCGATTCCCTCCAGCGTCGTGACGCCGCTCAATACCAGAACGGTGTCCAGACCGCTTTCGATCCCCGCGATGATATCCGTATCCATTCGATCTCCGATGATGACCGCCTCTGCTGAATGGATGCCCAGTATCTTTAGTCCGGTACGCATCATCAGGGGATTCGGCTTGCCCACATAATAGGCTGTCTTGCCTGTCGCAGCTTCGATGGGCGCCAAAAGCGCCCGGCAGGCTGGTACGATCCCGCCTTCGTCGGGTCCGGTCAGGTCCGTATTCGTCCCGATCAGCTTGGCACCTTTCACCACCAGCCGCACGGCCTGGGTGATCGTATCATAATTGTAATTGCTGCCCTCTCCGACGATCACATAGTCCGGATTGATCTTATTCATGGTAATGCCTGCATCGTGGAGAGCATTGAGTAATCCGGCCTCACCGATCACATAGGCACTGCAGCCCGGATTCTGGCCGCTCAGAAACTTGGCTGTGGCAAGGGCGCTGGTATAGAAGTGCTCCGCGCCCACATCCATCCCCATGCGTTTCAGTTTCTGCTGAAGCTCCTGGGGGGTGGAACTGCTGGAATTTGTCATAAAAAGAAATGTCTTTTCCCTTTTCCGCAGCCATTCCACAAACTCCTTCGCCCCTGGAAGCAATTTGTTTCCATGGTAGATCACCCCATCCATGTCGATGATAAACCCTTTTTTTTCTCTCAATATTTCCATGAATCCCTGTTCCTTTCCCGTATGACTGACAGCGCTCGTGTGATTCTATACTTGTACCCACATTAAGGATTTTTTATCTTACGCTTCTGCTTCGTTTTCGTATCTCCGCAGAACCGTACAGATCTGGCGAACGAATTCCTTGATCCGATACAGTTCGCTTTCTCTGCTCACCCGGCGCCAGGCCGCACAATAGTCCATCAGCCAGTATTCCAACCGGCCCGCCAGATCGCAGGGAGGACTCATCGGCGTCACATTTTGCCCATACTCATACTTCTTCAGCATTAGTGCCAACTCTTGCATCAACCCTACACCACGGGCGGACAGGTAAAACTCTCCGATCTCCCGACGCATCTCCTGCCGGCAGGCGCTGGGGTTTCGCTTCAACGCCTTAAGTATCTCATCACAGCGCACCACGGCCTCTTTCAGACACAACTCCGGCGCCCTCATGATGATCCGACGCGTCCGTCCGTGCATCCAGCCATCCTTGCTGAGATAGGTCTGTCCCAGGACTTTCTGATCCCGGAAAAACACCAGCTTGCCAAAGGATATGATGTCCTGATCGGCCAGATCCCGCAAGAGTCCTGCTATGAGTCGGCTGGGATCTTCGTATTCGATCAGCGAGATCACCTGCTCGATCTGATGGAATTCCCGCCTGTCCTCCACGTTCCAGCTCTTGGCGGCTCCGTAGATCAGGCAAGGGACGGAAAGCGACGGCATGTTGATGTGTCCGCTGTCACCCCATTCGGTGTTCAGGAATCCTTCTGCTCCATATTTTTGACCCAGCTCAGCCATCTCTTGAATGTTGACGAAGCTGAGCCCGTAGGCATTCACCAAACGACTGTGCCCGGCCACACTGGGACACACGTATTGTTTCATGCCAGCCTCGCTGAAAAAGCCGACTTTGCTTTCAAAGCGTCCGTTGTCGTAATTCCAGTTCAAAATCGTCACATCCACATACAACTGGCCCAGGCTTTCCGGATGCTCCAGCAGCATATCGCCCCAGATCATCACCTCTCGTCCGGTGGATTGAAGAAACCCGACCAGCTTATTCACATAAGCCACATACAGACTTCCCTTTGAGTTTTCACGTGTCGATCCGGCGCTTTTCCCTTTCCCCAGGTCGAAGGTCTCGTCGCAGCAGATATTCACTTTTTTCGTCCGGAACAGCGAAATATACTGGTCCAGGATCCCGGTGATCAGATCCACGCTTTGGGGATTCGACACGTTGATCGTATGATAGATCATTCGGTTGTGCCAGGTGAACACTTCGCCCGGATCCTTCTCGATCTCCCGGTAGCGTCCGAAGCTTTCCGAACCCAGCAGATTATACAGATGACCAAATGTGGCGATACAAGGAACCAGTTCGATGCCCCGCATATGGCAATACCGGTCCAGCTCCAGAATTTCTTCGGAGATCATCGGATCGGTCTGGGACCAGATTTCTTCGAATCCATCCAACAGAAAGCTGTCCTCTACATAGAGCTGCAGCTGATTGATCTTATAGAACGCCAGCTTGTCCACCAGGTTTCGAAGCGTATCCATCGTGGGGATGCGTCCCCGGCTCACATCCAAAAGGTATCCCCGGTTGGGAAATGACGGCTCATCGTCGATTTCCATACAGGTGATCTCACCTTTATGAAGCTTACACAGCTGTATCAATGTGACGGCGCCGTATAAAAACCCCCGATTGGAAGAAGCCCGGATCGTGACTCCGTTTTCCGCCACCACCAGCCGATACGCTTCTTCACACAGCTCATTGTCCGCGTATTCAAAGGAAATGGATCGATGCTTGAGGCTTTTTTCGCTCTGCCAATCCTTCTTGACCGGCAAAGATATGGCAATACTCTTTTCGATCTCATCCCGCAAAAACACTGCGGTCTGGAAATCCATATCGTCTTGTCGGATATTCAGGACGATGTCTGTCTCATGATCGATGGAAAAAATACCTGTTCGCAGCAAGATTTTTCTGGGAAGCGGTATCAGATGCATCAAGTCCTCCTTTCTGTTTTCGCCGGCTGTTATCTTTGATCTTTTGACCTGCTGCAGCTACAATTTTTGTGCTGCTGCTCGATCCATCACTGCAATGACATTGGGATGCAGCTGCAGGATGGATGCGGGCAATTGCGGATCGATTGGGCCCCGAAGTGCTTCAAATACAGCATCAGCTTTGTTTTCGCCGTTGGCCAGTAGCAGCAGGATCCCGGATTGCAAAATGGGACGGATCCCCATCGTGATGGCCTCTGTGGGCACTTCTTCCATGGACGGGAAATACCGGGCATTGGCTTCGATGGTGCACGCATCCAGTGCGACTTTGTGAGTATTCGGGTAAAAACAAGCGCTTGGTTCATTGAATCCAATGTGTCCGTTCACACCGATGCCCAGGATCTGAAGGTCGATCCCGCCGTGGCAGGAGATGCTCTCGTCATAGCGACGGCACGCTTCTGCCACGTCTTGGGTCATGCCGTCTGGAATATGAATATGCCCGGGCTGGGCATTGATATGTCGGAAAAAGTTTTCTTTCATATAGTATACATAACTCTGGTCGTTGGAGGGATCCAGGCCGCAATATTCATCCAAATTAAAAAACTGAGTCTCGGAAAAACCCAATTCTCCGCTCCGGTAATCCTTGACCAGTTCCCTGTACATCCCCAGCGGCGTTCCGCCGGTTGCGCACCCCAGCACGCAGTCGGGATGCAGCAAAATCTGACTTCTGACGACGGATGCAGCAGCCCTGCTCATCTCCTCATAGCTATCTTTTATGATGATCCTCATTTCATTCCTCCTGTATGCTAATCAATAAACCTGCTGGCCCTCTACATAAACTTCCTGTATATTCAATTGTTCGTCAAAGATCAGAATATCGGCATTCTTGCCCGGCCGGAGGCTTCCTTTGGTCTGATCCAGTCCCAGCAGGCGAGCCGGATTGAGACTGGCCAGATTGACGGCCTCCCACATCGAAAGATCTGTATGGTCCAGCATGTTGCGTACGGCCTGATTCATTTGAAGGATACTGCCGGCCAGCGTACCGTCTTTCAGACGCGCCGTCTGCTCATCCACAATCACCTTTTGCCCGCCGAGCTCCCATGCCCCGGGCTGCATGCCAGCTGCTCTCATGGCATCTGTCACTAAGATCATACGCTGCCGGCCGGACATCCCGAGCAGCAGCGGAAACATGGCGGGATGGACGTGGCGGGTGTCGGCGATCAGTTCGAAAAAAATACCGCTGTTCAAAATGGCGACCACAGGGCCAGGGCGCCTGTGATGGATCGTCGGCATGGCATTGAAAAGGTGTGTCGCACTGGAAATGCCTGCTTTGATCGCTGCAGCAGCTGTGTCATAATCCGCTTCCGTATGCCCCATGGAAAGAACGATTTGCGTTTGATCTTTCATATGTTTAATCCAAATCGATTCCGGATCCAACTCCGGCGCCATGGTAATGATACGAAGAACATCCTGATAGCGTACAACCCGGTCCAGATCCGGCTTTTGAACATATTCCTTTCTATGAGCGCCTGCATAACGAGGATTGATAAAAGGCCCTTCCAGATGCGCACCCAGAATCCTGGCGCCCAGGGGGGGTTGTGTCATGGCGGTCCGGATGCTGTCAAGGGCCCGGCTGATATTTCCCCATCCCATGGAGATGGTGGTGGGAAGAAAACCGGTAACACCGCTGCGTGCCACAGAGCAAGCGAGTTCCTGCAATTCCGATACCCGGCCATCCATAGCATCTCTTCCACCCGCACCGTGGGTATGGATATCGATAAAACCGGGGGAAACGTATTTCCCCTTGGCATCGATGATCTCCATATCCGGCGCTGCATGGTGCCGAAAAAACTCTTTTTCGTCCACAACGGACAGGATGGTATCCTCAAAGATCAGAACACTCTCAAGCAGGATCTGGTTCTCCAGTACGATCCTGCCGCCTTTGATACATCGGGCCCTGCCTTTTACCATATCGGTCACCTCCTGCTTTTGCGAGGAAACAGCTTGCGTCTGCTATCACTCTACCACATATGGACACAATGATAAAGACGGATTGCACAGGACGCCGGAAGCGACGACGGTTTCCGAATAATCCCCTCCGACTTAAAAACAGTCTGTTTGAACATGGTGTCTTCAATTTTAATGCTGCAATGAACTATAAAGCTATTATAACTTACTATTCATTGAAAAGTGAATCGATTTGTTGCCGAGAAATCATCAAATGCTCCTGGTTCAAGCTGTGATGATAGATGGTACGCAATGGTATTTCTTGAACTGCGCACAAATCATGATATAATATGATTTATCAATATCCGGGAAGCACATTTTCGTTCCCGGAAGTAATCAAACGGAGGAATAATTATATGAAAAAAATCATTGCATCCACGCTTGTTCTCCTTCTGATATTGAGCAGCTTTGCAGGCTGCGGCGGCGGAGACAGCACAGAAAACATTATCAAAGTCGGCGTTTTCGAACCGGTCACCGGCGAAAACGGTGGCGGAGGCTTCCAGGAAGTCCTGGGCATCCGCTATGCAAATATCGTCTATCCTACCGTTGAGATCGGCGGCGAGACTTATACCGTCCAGTTGGTGGAAGTCGACAACAAGTCAGATAAGACCGAAGCAGTCACTGCAGCCCAAAGACTGATCAGCGAAGGCGTTTCCGCAGTGATCGGATCCTACGGCTCTGGCGTATCCATCGCAGCCGGCGCCATTTTTGCCGAAGCACAGGTACCGGCTGTGGGTGCTTCCTGCACCAATCCCCAGGTGACCGCCGGAAACGAATACTATTTCCGCGTCTGCTTCCTGGATCCGTTCCAAGGGACGGTCATGGCCAACTATGCTGTTCAGAACGGCGCCCAGACCGCTGCCGTCATTACGCAGTTGGGCGACGACTATTCCTCCGGGCTGGGTGCGTATTTCGTCCAGGCCTTCAACAGGCTTGTTGGAGATGGCGCTGTGGTTTCCGAACAGCAGTTCCAGACCAATCAGACCGACTTCAAGGCGCTCCTGACGAATATCAAGGCAAAAAATCCTGACGTGATCTTTGCACCATCTTCCATCACCACGGCGCCGCTGATCATCAAGCAAGCCAGAGAGCTGGGTATCACCTGCCCCATCACGGGCGGCGACACCTGGGAAAATGCCACCATCATCGAAAATGCCGGCGCGGATGCGGAAGGCATCGTTCTGTCCACATTCTTTGACGAAGCAGAGCCGGCAACAGACGAAGCAGTTTCCTTTATCTCCGGATTCAAAGCCTACCTGGCGGAAAACAGCCAGGATGAGATCATTCCTGCCGTTGCCGCCCTGGGCTACGATGCCTATCTCACCGTGCTGGAAGCCATCCGTCAGGCGGATTCCGCCGACAGCGTCGCCATTCGGGACGCCCTTCCCGGTATTTCCATCGAAGGTGTCACCGGTGCCATTTCCTTCGACGCCAACGGAGATGCCAACAAAGATATGGCTTTCATCAAGACCGTTCAGGACGGACAATTCAAATTCCTGATGAACGTATCCGTCGAATAATTCGACTCTTTACGCATGCGGGCGGGAGCTCACGGTTCCCGCCCCTTTCTTGCGGCCTTCAAAAGCACAATCAGCAAAGGAGTTTCTTTCATGAGCGGTATCACACTACTGCAGCACGGGCTGACCGGAATCTCTCTGGGCGGCGCTTATGCACTGATCGCCATCGGATATACCATGGTGTACGGGATCCTGCGCCTGATCAATTTTGCCCACGGCGATATTTTTATGATGGCGGGCTATTTTATGATCTTTGCGGTGGCTTCCATGCCTTGGTTTATGGCCATCCCTCTGGTCATGTTTCTAACGGTGCTGCTGGGCGTGACAATAGAGCGCATTGCCTATAAACCTCTGCGCAGCGCCCCCAGAATGTCCATCATGATCTCCGCCATCGGCGTATCCTATTTGCTGCAGAATCTGGCCACCTATCTCTTTACAGCATTGCCACGGGGCTATCCGGAGATACCGTTTCTCAAGAAGAGCTTTCACTTGGGAGACCTGTCGGCTTCCCTAGTCACGATCATCACACCCTTTCTGACCATTCTGCTGACATTTCTGCTGATGACGCTCATCAACCATACCAAACTGGGCATGGCTATGCGGGCCGTTTCCAAAGACTATGAAACATCTCAACTTATGGGAATCAAGATCAACAGAGTGATCAGCGCCACCTTTGCCATCGGATCCTTGCTGGCCTTCATCGGTTCCGTCCTGTACTTTACAGACCGCATGACCGTTTTCCCCTTCAGCGGCACGCTTCCGGGGCTGAAATGCTTTGTTGCGGCAGTGCTGGGCGGCATCGGAAGCATTCCCGGCGCCGTCATCGGCGGCTTTATTTTGGGCATCGGAGAAACAGCTCTGGTCGCCCTGGGCTATTCGACGTTCAGCGACGCATTCACCTTCGCCATTCTCATCGTGATGCTTCTGTTCCGGCCCACGGGCCTCTTCGGAGAGAAAGTGACGGATAAAGTATGAAGACACTGGACAGAAAAACGAATTACATCCTGTCGGCGATCCTCGTGGGCGTTGCCGTGCTTGCTCTGTTTTACATGGACAGCAACCGGGCAACCTACAGTTATCCGCTGGCGATCCTCCAACGCAGCGCCATCTACGCCGTTGTCGCAGTCGCCATGAACCTGCTGACCGGCTTTACCGGCCTGTTTTCTCTTGGACAAGCCGGATTTATGGCCATCGGTGCATATACTGTCGCCATCCTTACCATCCCCGTAGAGCTGCGGCCTGACGTCTATTACATCAACGGGATCGCAGATTCTCTCGCCCAGGCCTCCGCCCCGCTTTGGGCGGCACTGATCCTAGGAGGCGTATTTGCCGCCTTTATGGGCTTTCTGATCGGCTATCCCGTACTGCGGCTCAAAAGCGACTACCTGGCCATCGCGACCCTGGGCTTTTCGGAGATCATCCGGGCCTTTATCGCCGCACCCCTGCTCGACCGGGTCACCAATGGCTCTTACGGTCTTAAAAGTATCCCTGGATTCTCGTCCACGCTTATCTCCTTTTTCGTCGCGGCCCTTTGCATTTTTCTGATGGTCCTGGTGATCCGCTCTTCTTATGGCCGGGCATTCAAGGCCATCCGGGAAGACGAGGTCGCTGCGGAATCCATGGGCATCAATCTGTTCAAGCACAAACAGATGGCCTTTGTCATCAGTTGCTTTTTCACCGGGATCAGCGGAGGTATGCTGGCGGTCTTTATGCGCTCCATCGACTCCAAGACCTTTCAAATCGGTCTCACTTACGACATCCTTCTGATCGTAGTCCTGGGCGGGATCGGCAGCATCACCGGCAGTATCCTGGGATCCTTTCTGATGACTGCCGGTCGGGAATGGCTTCGCTTTTTTGACGATCCTTTGGTGATCGGCGGATTCAATGTGCCGCTGTTCCGAAGCGGCTTCCGTATGGTCATTTTCTCGTTGATCCTCATGACCGTCGTGCTTTATTATCGCAAAGGCCTTCTGGGCAGCCGGGAGTTTTCCTGGAACGGCATCTATGCATTCCTCCAGCGCCTGGGCCAAAGGCGAAAAAAGCAGAAGGTCTCCAAGGAGGTGGGAAAAGATGACTGAGGCAGTATTGAAACTGAACGATATCACCATGCAATTTGGAGGCGTCGTGGCGGTCAATGACTTTTCAATGGTGGTCAACCGAGGAGAGATCGTTGCGATCATCGGGCCCAACGGTGCCGGCAAAACCACTGCATTCAACGTAATCACCGGCGTATATGCGCCCACGAACGGATCTGTGGAGCTCCACGGAAAAACGATTATCAGCAACTATCCCCAGGGAAAGATGCGTAAGATGTACGCGGGGAAAAACAGCGGCACGTATGAGCAGCTCGTTCGGAAGACGCCGGATAAGATCACAAAGTTGGGTATTGCGCGGACCTTCCAAAATATCCGCCTTTTCAAAAGCCTTACAGTCTTTGAAAACGTGCTGATCGCCAAGCATATGAATATCCAAGCCAATCTCCTCGCCGCAGCTTTTATGCTGAACCGGAAGGAAGATCAGAAAATGAGGCGGGAAACCGATGAACTTCTGGATATCCTGGATCTGTCCGATGTGCGAAATGAAATTTCCAGTTCCCTCCCCTACGGAAAGCAGCGACGCCTGGAGATCGCCAGGGCTTTGGCTACCGAGCCCAGTTTGCTGCTGCTGGACGAACCGGCAGCCGGAATGAATCCGCAGGAAACCAATGAACTGACCAGCTTTATCCATCGGCTCAAAGACGATTTCCACCTGACTGTCCTGATGATCGAGCATCACATGAACCTGGTCATGGAGATTTCCGACCGGATCTACGTTCTGGATTTTGGAAAGCTGATCGCATCGGGCACGCCGGAAGATGTTCAAAACGATCAGCGAGTGATCGACGCTTATCTGGGGGTGACAGAAGATGAACAATGACCGCTACCTGACCCTGTCCGACCTGCGGGTGGACTACGGCGGGATCCACGCCGTTAAGGGGATCTCCATCGAAGTGCCCCGAGGCAAGATCGTCACATTGATCGGCTCCAACGGAGCAGGCAAGAGCACCACACTGCGAACCATCGCCGGTGTGGTCAAAGCCAGCGCAGGTTCCATCGAATTCGAAGGAGCCCAGCTGATCGGAAAAACCCCGGACGATATCGTCTCCATGGGTATTACGCTGGTCCCGGAAGGGCGAAGGGTCTTTGCCAACCTCACCGTTTTGGAAAACCTCAAGATCGGGGCTTATATTCACAATCACAAGCTGGACGACGACCTGGAGCGGATCTACGGGCTCTTCCCCAGGCTCAAAGAACGGGCCTGGCAGCTGGCAGGAACCCTGTCCGGCGGAGAACAGCAAATGCTGGCAGTAGGCAGAGCCCTGATGAGTCGGCCCAAACTCCTGATGATGGATGAACCCTCCCTGGGGCTGGCGCCATTGATCGTGAAAGATATTTTCGACATCATCCGCACCATCAACAAAGAAGGTATCACGATCCTGCTCATCGAGCAAAACGCCAACCATGCTTTAAAGATCGCCGATTGGGCGTATGTGATGGAAACCGGAACGATCACAATGCAAGGCACCGGGGAAGAACTGCTGGCCAAAGACAGCATCAAAGAGGCTTATCTGGGGAAAAAGAAACAATAGTACTGTATGCGCAAAACCGTTGCCGGATCACCGGCAACGGTTTTTTTAACAAAATTAGCCTATAGACGGAAGGTTATCCCCTCTTCAGAAATGCCGTGCAGCAATGCATGGCGCCCCAGCCCTTCAACACCTCCGAAAAATCCACAGGAATGACTTTGATGCCGTTCTTCTCGAGTACTTCCTTAGATTTGGGATTGTTGTCGCATTGAACGACCGTGCCCGATTCAATAGCCACAAAGTTCACAGCAGCGCCCAGCTTCGATTCTTCCATGGAAGGGCACTCAAGAATCTTGAAACCCATTTTCTTCAGGAAATCCACGATATCGTAAGGAACCTGCGGCGCATAGATCATCGCCGTGTCTTCACTGGCGAAGTTCAGCAAGCCGTCGATATGAGCGTGCCCATAAGGGATCGTCATATGCAGGATGTTCTCCACGCCCATCCGCTTCATTTCGAACATCATTTGCTCCACGCCGGCCCGATTGGCTCTGGCCCCGGATGACAAGATCACATTCTTGCGATCGATCCACATGGCATTGGCACCTTCAAAAATCCCTGCGCCGGAAATCGTTCGAACGATGGGCACGCCCAATCCGGCAAGAGCCTTTGCTGTATAACGTTCTTCTCCCCTGCGTTCGGACATGGCCAACCGAGTAACGATGGCTCCTTCCGGAGTCATAAAGACTTGATCTCGCATAAAGATCGCATTGGGCTTGTCTTGGCGCTGCTCCTCCACATAGTAGACCCGAACGCCATGCTCTCTATAGATTTGCGCAAGCGCATCGTGCTGGGTACGGAAAAGCTCGGGATCGATGGGCGCCATAAAGCGCGCCGCTTTCCAGTCGAAATTTTCGATCTCCTTCCCCGGCCTTCTCAACAAAACGGCTTTCAGCGTTTCGTATTCGGAACTGCAGCCCCAGTCTCCCCAATAGGAAAGCATGTCCTCTTCAATGGTGGTTTCCATTGGAAACCACCGCTCTCCGGCAACGTAATCGAACATCTGATTGTTCTCCACTTGTTCCACGCTCCTTTCATGAAAGAAATACTTAAGGAAAAAGTATCATATCAACTCCAATAAGGCAAGCACCGGGATACATCTTGATTTCTGAAAAAAATTCTTGTGTCCCACTTGACACAGAAAACAACGTATGATAAATAATAATTAGCACTCATCGAGTGCGAGTGCCAACAAACACACACCATCACAAGAAAGGAGTTGTTGATCATGACAGGATTGATCCCATTTAACAAAGGCAGAAGAGAGTTGATGCCTCAAACAAGTTCCGACAGCTTTTACAACATGCTTGATGACTTTTTTTCGAGCGACTGGCCTTTTAGGCGCAATCTTTCGTATGACACATTCAAAGTGGATGTGATGGACGAAGAGAAAAGCTATGTTGTGGAAGCCGAGCTTCCCGGTGTGGACAAGAAGGATATCAACGTACAGCTGAACGAGGGAAAACTTCAGATTTCGGTTTCGAGGGAAGAAGCCAAAGAAGAAACCGACAAACGGTATATTCACCGGGAACGCCGTTACACTTCCATGAGCCGCTCGGTCTATCTGGAAGATGCCCAGGACGAAAATATTTCAGCCAAGCTGGAAAACGGTGTGCTTCGGATTGTGGTACCCAAAGAGGAAAAAACACTTCATTCCACCGTCGTAAATGTAGAATAGCGCAAACAAAAGAGCAGTACCGGAAAGAACCGGTGCTGCTCTTTTGTTATTTCTTACTCCGCCAGGGCATGGTTCAGCTTCACGACGAAATCCTGCACATTCGTGACGATGGACGTCACTTCCAGACTGCCTCTGTCCCGTAGCTTGTTCACCACAAATTCCGACATGTCCACTGTATAGATGAACACCGGACGTATTTCTCCATTCCGATTTTGATAGACCGGTGTCATGTTGCCCGTTGCAATGGTATGGAGCTGCGTGGCCAGCGCGATGACCGTCGTGGCTTTTCTCGTGTGTTTGCGCATTTCCTCCTGGGCCTGATAGACATCGGACAGCACGCCGGGCAAAGGTCCGTCATCCCGGATGGAACCGGCCAGCACCATGGGAACGCGATGCTGGAGACAGGCATGAACGATTCCGTTCTTCACGCCCTCATTCTCCGCAAAACGCTCCAGACTTCCGGCCAGACGAGCCTTGTTGATCACATCCAGATGATTGTAATGTCCGTTTTCCACGGAGTATTGATCATAAATATCCTGCCCGAGAGCCGTTCCGCACACAGCGGCTTCCAAATCATGGGTCGCCACGGCATTGCCTCCCAGCAAGGCATCTGCATAGCCTTTGGCGATCAGTTCGGACAGAGCCTTGCGCGCATAGTAATCAAACACCACCGCAGGACCCAGAACCCATACCACGTAGCCATACTCCCGCTCGTGACGAAGCAGCGCAGCCAGTTGATCGTAATCTTTCGAATACGCCGTCTCCCGGGACCGTACCGAGCGGAATGTAAACTCCTTTTCATCTGCCTTCGGATTGCAGAAGCATGCGGTATGGACATAGATCCCGGAGCTGCCGTCGCCACAACGACCGACAACGACCGTGTCGCCTTTCCGGATATTCCGGAATTCCCGGGCGTCGGGCCTGCCGTCATTGCCGATCACAACCGCACAATCCATGCGGCTTTCTTCCAGCAATACCCAGTCGCCGTTTCTTTTATAATATTCCGGATAGATCGTGGTGGCATGATAATTCTCGGGTGCCACTCCGTCTGCCGGCGCCGGCTGAAGCGTTGCGTCCGGTGCGCACATAAACATTTCACGCTGAAAGTCGGGTGACTGATATTGAGGGAATTTGAATGTTCTTTTATCTGATGTCATCATCGCTGTTTATCCTCCGGTGATCTCTGTTGATGACCGGCCGGACATTCAGCTCATCTGATGTGCATGCTGCTGAACCTCCCGAATCAACCGGTCTTTTCCCTGAGGCAATGTGCCTCGTAGTTTTATCATATTTGCAGGGTGCGTCGTGTCGAACTCCAACGGTCGTGCCGGATCCAGATATTCCAGAAGGGTCCGGATCTCCGCAAGACGTTCCGCTCCGTCTGCTGGAAAAAATTCTCCGCAGCGAACTCTTTGTTCCAGTATCGTACCGTCGAATACCCTTAAATTCATGGTGATCACTTTCCTGGTTTCAAATTGATTGACCATGGCCGCTGATGCCACAGCGTTTTCTGTGCCGCTTCCGTGACGCTCGCGACACGTCCTGCAGCAGGCCTGCCTTGTGAATGAATAGAGATAGTATAAATGATATGTATTAAAAATTCAAAACTTTTATACTTTTTTTGTTATAGTCCTCGATTGCTTGTGAGACTGTTGGCCAGAAGACATCCTTTTTGATTGACGTAATACATGATTAATGTATAATAAAAGGTGTGCGTGAATAATGGAGGCAACATGACAGCATTGACAGTAGGTTTCCTCGGATTTGCTTGCCTGTTTCTGTATGACATCAACAGCGTAAGATGGAAGAATAAAATGCTTCACCGCGGTTTCGTAACGGGGATGTTTTGTATCGCCCTGTCTACCGCTCTGGCCCTTGGCAGCGATCCCTCTGCACTGCCGTCTTTTACTGCGGCCCGGTTCGCCGGCATCGCGCTGGCGGTCATTTTTCTGGCTGCATTGATTTACACTCTATTTTTTGCCCTGCCTTTTCAATCGACTTATACCTATGACGATAAACTGAAAAGTATATGTGACCGAGGCGTATATGCCTTTTGCCGTCACCCCGGATTTTGGTGCTTCGCCGGTTTCTATGCTTCCATATACCTATTTCGCCCTAACCGTGAGATCGCAATACTGGCCCTTAGTTTCACCGGCTTCAATTTTTTATATATCCTGTTGCAAGATCGCTGGACATTTCCGAACACATTTCGTGCCTACGATGCATATCGACGCTCCACGCCGTTTTTGATCCCTACCTGCAGCAGCATTAAAACGGGACTGCAGACACTGCGTGTTTCGCAGGGAGAGTGCCATGAATCTGAAAGATAAACTGGAGCAGGAACAATATGGACTGATCTGGGAAAACTATTGCGGTTTTCTGGATCTTCGCATGGATGAATACATGGCGATCCAGAAGAGACTCATGGAAGAGCAGATCCGGATGTGGTCCCTTTCGACTCTGGGACAATCGATCCTGAAAGGCCGGGCGCCTCAAACCATCGAAGAATTTCGCAGAATGGTTCCACTCACTACTTACGAAGACTATTCTGATATTCTGCTTCAGAAAAAAGGAGAGCTTCTTCCCGACAACCCTGTTATATGGATCCAGACCACCTGGGAAGGCGGAAAGCATCCCATAAAGGTCGCTCCCTATACCCGAAGCATGCTGGATACTTTCAGCACAAACGTAGCCGCCTGTCTGATCCTGGCCACAACTACAGCAAAAGGTCAGATCAATGTAGACGCCCGGGACAAATTGCTCTACGGCCTGGCGCCGTTGCCTTACGCCACGGGATTGCTTCCACATGCACTCAACGAAGAGATCGATATCCAGTTTCTTCCGCCGGTCAAAGAAGCAGAGCACATGACGTTTTCCGAGCGAAACAAGCTGGGATTCAAAATGGCGATGCAGCAGGATGTAGAGCTGTTCTTTGGCCTTGGAAGCGTAGCTTATGCCATCAGCCTGAGCCTGGGGTCCACATCTTCTTCCGGCGGACTCTCCTCGCTGTTGGACTGCAAGCTAAAAATGATCTGGCGAATCCTCAAAGCCCGCCGGGCCTGCCGGCGGGAAAACCGCTGCCTCAAGCCAAGGGACCTTTTTAAGCTAAAAGGCTTCATGGTCGCCGGTACAGACAACAATAGTTATAAGGATGATCTGGAAGCACTCTGGGGGATTCGCCCTATGGAGATCTTCGCAGGTACAGAGCCTTCTTTGATCGGAACCGAGACATGGACACGGAGCGGGATGTATTTTTTCCCGGACTCCTGCTTTTATGAATTCATACCGGAAAAAGATATGCTCAGGAGCATGGAAGATCCACAATACGTACCTCCCACTTATCTGATGGACCAGGTGATACCCGGCGAAAAATATGAAATCGTACTGTCAGTCTTAAAAGGCGGCGCTTTTGCCCGGTATCGGGTGGGCGACGTATATCGCTGCGCTGGACTTTCCAATAAAGAGGATGAAACTGCGATCCCCCGATTTGAATATGTGGACCGGGTCCCCTCTATCATAGATATCGCAGGGTTTACAAGGATTTCACAAGACAGCATCCAACATGCCATCGATCTTTCAGGCTTCGCCGTGAACGGATGGACGGCATGCAAAACGTACACGGATAAAAAGCACCCCTATATGCATCTGTATGTGGAGATCGAAAAAGAGGAACTCGCACAGCGCGCGGTCACCACAGAGATCATCAAAGAGATTCTGACCACTTACTTTAAATATATCGATCAGGATTACCGGGATCTGAAAAAAATATTGGGCATGGACCCATTGACAGTCACTGCCGTACGATGCGGAACCTTTGGGGCTTACGCACGGAAGCATGGCAGATCCATTGCAAAGATGAACCCACCCCGCTACGATCTGGACGATCTGCTGCATCTGCAGGAGATCGATCCCGCCGAAAGGCAGGTGCTCCGATGACCAGCGGACTTTTCGAATACTTTTCCAGCATTGCTGCCCTCAGTTATCTGTTTATGCTGATGATCTTTATCAATGCCGAAAAAGATGATCTGATCCAGGCATTCAGGCTCCTGCTGCTGGCTATGATCTTCTGGACGGGCGGTTCGCTGCTCATGCGGATGCAATTCTGGCCGACTTATGTTTTCTGGTACCACGTCTCTCTGGGCGGCATGTTCCTGATCATATTCAGCTATTTCAAATTCGTCACCGCATTTATCGGTACCGATCGAAAATTCTTTAATCGATTGTATTTTGTGCTGCTTCTGGCGTGCTTTCTGATCAACATTCCTACCGGCTTGCTCATGCGCTGGCCCACCATCGTCACAGTAAACGGCATGTCTCAGATGGTCTACGACGATATTTCTGCATTCGCCGTGATCGTTTTTGCACTGCCCGCGATCATCGGCGCTCATGTATTTCTGCTGATTTGGGAAAAGTGCAGGAAAAACGCAGCTCTGCGAAAGAAAATAACACCCATCCTGATCGGCATCCTGATCCTGTTTGCTGGCAACGCGGCCATTCTTCTACCCTTTTTCCGGGGCTTTCCCATCGATATCCTGGCCGGCGTGATCAATGCTGCGCTCCTGATTTTCACATTGGTGAAGCGCAAGCTTTTCAAACTGAAGATGATGGCGTCGGAAACCATAGGCTATATGCTCTGTGTCATTATCGGCTTGTTGGCTTTCTATACGCTGCTGCCTTACATGGACAAGATCATTTCCACAGGCCCCAGTTTCCTGACCGGCAATGCCCTTCCGGTTTATCTGGCCAGCTTCGTACTGATCGTTTCGATCCTTCTGGTGCTTTGGAAGCAAGTCATTACCAATCTCTTTGTTCGCGAAGAGGAGCAGCAAAATGAGATCCTGAGACATTTCAGTTCAGAAGCCTCCAGGAGTCTGGATTTGAATACCATCTTCGAAAATACGGTCTCCGCCATCGCCCGGGCTACGGGCATCCTTGGAATCTTTATCAGCATTCCCGACAACGGGAACGGCGACTTTATCATGCGTTACAGCGACCAATCCCTGGCCGATTTATCCTTCATCATCCGTAGAGATACTCCCATCGTGTCCTGGCTGGAAAAGCATGAAGAATACCTGTGCATGGAAGAATTTACACACTCGGTTTCTTATAAATCCATGTGGGAATCCGAGAAGATGCAGCTGACAAAAATGAACATTTCTCACTGCATCGGACTAAAAGACAACAACAGTCTGATCGGGATCATCCTGTTTTCCCAACAAGGCAGAAAAAGCAAGCTTCACGAGCGAGATCTGAACATCATCTCCTCGATCGGCGCTGTGGCCTCCATCGCCATCAAAAATGCGCACACTTATGAAACAGCCTACTGGGAAGCCAGGACAGACCACCTGACCGGAACGCTGAACCGCAGATATTTCTACGAGACGCTGCAGGACGAATTCAATAAAAGCCGGGATCTGTCCCTGGCATTGATGATCATCAATGTCGATGATTTTAAATTATTCAATCAACTATACGGCGTCAAAAATGGAGATCAGGCACTTCAGACCATCGCACAGCTGGTCCGGGAAACCGTAGGAAAAGGCTGTCATGTGGCCCGTTACGGAGGGAAGGAATTTGCTGTGATCATGCCCGGCTACGATGTTTATGCGGTCAAGCGTATTGCAGAATCCATCAGAGATCAGATCAGCGACATTCGCCGGTATACGGCAGACTATCACCAAAAGCGCTTAACAGTGAGCATCGGGATCAGTGTATACCCCTATGGTGCGCAATCCGTCAAAGAACTGGTGGACAATGCGGACCAGGCGATCTACCAGATCAAACGAAAGGGAAAGAACGCCATCAAAGTATTTGACACGTTTGTGCAAAACAGGGATATGCAGGTCCAGGAACCGGACTACGCCAACATTTATGATGAATATAAATCGACCATCTACGCTTTGACAGCAGCCATTGACGCAAAAGATCACTATACCTTCAACCATTCGGACAATGTGGCCATATACGCCACGGAACTGGCGAAGGCAGTCCATTTGAGCGAAGACATCGTGGAAAACATCCGGCAGGCGGCGCTGCTCCACGACGTGGGCAAGATCGGTATCCCGGAACGAGTCCTCAACAAGCCGGATCATCTGACATTGGAAGAATTTGAGATCATGAAAGGCCATGTGGAAGCTTCCATCGATATCATTCGTCATCTCCCCTCGTTGGACTATGTGATCCCCGCTGTTCTGGGACATCACGAGCGCTTCGACGGAACGGGCTATCCACGGCGCATCGCGGGAGAAGACATCCCGCTCACTGCACGCATCCTCTGCGTGGCGGACTCGTTCGACGCCATGATATCAGAGCGATGCTACAAGCCGGCGCTCCCCATCCACGAAGCATTGCTTCGAATGGAAGAGGATGCAGGACGCCAGTTCGATCCCGCGCTGTCCGATTTGTTTGTAGATCTGATCCGGTCCAACAAGCTGGATATTCGAACGAAAAAGTGACCGGCCGAAACGGCAAGTCAGATCAGAGCTTCTCCAGATAGTACCGAAAAGCGGACGGGATCGGATAGACGGTGGTCAGCTCTTTGGGCGAAGCCCAGACCCATCGACCCGGCTCCGCTGCATGCGAAGCTTCCACCAGATATCCTTCCATGTGCCACTCCAGATGTGTAAAAAAATGTCTGGCCGCACCCATGGCAGAAATATGATCTGCCTGGATCCCCCACGAATCAAGAGCGCTTCGGCGCTCTTTTTCTGACAGCCAGCCTTCAACACCCGGAAATTCCCATAGATTTTCAAGCAATCCGGCTTTTTCCCTTTTCAGAAGAGCCACTTTTTCGTTCCATATGATTACAAACAATGTTTTCTTTTGGATTTTGCGAGGTTTCTTGGCGCTTCTTTGCGGAATGTACTGCGTTACATTTTCAATGTGCGCNNGAGTGCGCGTGGCAAGACGCCTGCAACGGACACTTAGCGCAGATCGGTGCGCCGTTGGGCAGACAGATCGTGGCACCTAAATCCATCAACGCCTGATTGAAATCTCCCGGCCTGTCAAAAGGGATCCACGATGCGAGCATGTCGGTCAATTCCTTGCGAACAGCCGCATCGTCGATGCTGTCTCTCCAGCCGGCCAAACGAGCCAGGATACGAAACACATTTCCATCGGCAGCCGGCACCGGCCGTCCGAATGCAATGGATGCGATGGCGCCGGCCGTATAGGGTCCGATCCCCGGCAGGCCAAGCAGTTCGGACACCTCTCCGGGCAGTCGCCCTGCGTGTTGCTCTGCGATCTGCACTGCCGCCTTTTTCAGGTTTGCGGCTCTGCGGTAATACCCCAACCCTTCCCATAGCTTCAAAAGCACTTCCTCGGGCACCCGGGCCAAATGTTCCACGGAAGGCAGTTCCCGAAGGAAGCGAAAGTAGTACGGAATAACGGTCTCGACTCGGGTTTGCTGCAGCATGATCTCCGATATCCATATTTTATAGGGATCCGTATCTGCCCGCCAGGGCAGGTCGCGTCCGTAATTATCATACCATTCCAGTAGATCTTTCTGGATCTGTTCGATGCTGATCATTATGTTTCTCCTGTCAATGCTGTTGCATCCACCGATTATACCGGGATTCACACTTTTTCGCAATCCGCGGCATTTTTTGCGGCAACTTGATTCGGAAATCATAAAATAGTACAATAAAGCACCAAACTGGATGTGTTTTTTGTAAAATAGTGCTGGACATCTTTCTTATTTAGTATACAATTAGTAATAACTAAGAATTATTCTCAGTTACTACGAGTTAAACGTGGCAGACAGACAGTTGCTAAGGACGATATGCGAACCAAACGACAATACAAGCGAATCCTTTGCACCCTGTGTATCCTGTTCCTGCTTTCAGGCAGTGCTGCATTTGCGGAAACCGAAGTGGTTGTATACGTGAACGGCACAAAGATCGTGTCCGATACACCGGCCATGATCCTGTCCGAAAGGACGATGCTTCCCTTCCGCAGCATCCTGAATGCGCTGGGTGTCAGCAACGAATCCATCACGTGGAACGCAGGATCAAGAAGTATCGAGATCCGGCACAACGACAACTATATTTTTTTACTAATCGGAAGCGATTTTGCGTTGGCAAACAACATGCCGATCACTTTGGATGTGGCACCTTTGATCCGAGACGGCAGA
>DPKU01000094.1 GCA_003542355.1 Clostridiales bacterium
GCTCGTCGGTCTGCTCATCAGACAGATTGATGGCCGTTACTGTCAACAGACGGATTGGATCTTCGAAGCGCCAGTTTTTTTCGATCAGCTCCATGGCCGCATGTTGAATCTCGCTGCTCAGATCCGTGGGATGTGACAGTTGAAGCTGGCGCGTGATCACACGAAAGTCCGGATCCTTGATATCAAGCTTGACACCGCTGCACCGCAGGCCATGGCTGCGCAGACGGCCAGCCACCCGGTCGGAAAGTGCTTTNNTCTCCCCGGCCAACCAGGTTACGCTTGAACGTGATCCCGTTGCCTACGGATTTGTATGCCCGGTGCTCCTGATACCGGGCGACCGGATCGTCATCGAGTCCATTGGCGTATGCGTAGAGCTGACTGCCGTGCTTGCCCAGGGATACTGTCAAAAACCCGGGGTCCGACTGCGCCAGGTCGCCGATGGTGAGGATGTTCATATTGCGCAGCTTTTCTGCGGTGACAGCCCCTACAAAAAATAGCTCCCGCACCGGCATCGGCCACAGGATATCCCGATAGTTGCTCCGGTCGATCAGCGTCGTGGCGTCGGGTTTCTTGTACTCGCTGCCCATTTTGGCAAAGATTTTATTGAAGGAGACACCTGCTGAAAGTGTCAAGCCAGTTTCTTCTTTTACGACCCGACGGATTTCGTCGGCCAGCTGAACTGCGCTTCTCTTAAAATGATCCAGGCTGCCTGTGACATCCAGCCAGGATTCGTCGATGCTGAACGGCTCCACCAGATCCGTATATCGCAGATAGATACTGTTGATCCTGCTGCAATACTCTTCGTATTTTTCGTGATGGGGCGGAAGTAAAATCAGCTGCGGACATTTTTGCTTTGCAGACCAGATGGTCTCGGCGGTTTTGATCCCATACTTTTTTGCGGCTTCATTTTTTGCGAGAATGATCCCTCGCCGATCCTTGGGATTTCCTCCGACGGCAACAGGCTGATCCCAGAGTGCCGGATGTGCCAGCAATTCCACCGAAGCAAAAAAACTGTTCATATCACAGTGAAGTATCCATCGGTCCATTGGCTTTTCTCCGAATCAGGACAGGATATCCGATAGTTGAATGATCTCTGCGGCGTTGGATATTTTCGGTGTCTTGAGCGCATCGCCGATGTCGACGGCAATGATCTCTTCTCCACGAACGCCTACAGCCTTGCTGGTACTTCCATCCCGGAACAATTCCACTGCACGGTACCCCGTGCGGCTGGCCAAGAGGCGATCTCTTGCCGTGGGACTGCCGCCGCGCTGTATGTATCCCAGGATCACTACCCGGGTCTCCAGACCGGTACGTTCTTCCAGCGTAGTCCTGAGCTCTTCCGAAGAGATGTTTACACCCTCTGCTTTGATGATGATGCTGTGCAGTTTTCCACGGTTTTTACCGATCAAAAGCTTCTTGCAAATATCCGCTACATCCAGCGTCTCTTCCGGAACCAATATGGTCTCTGCGCCGCCGGCCAGTCCGGCATACAGCGCAATGTCGCCACAATGACGGCCCATCACTTCGATGATCGTCGTTCTCCCGTGGGAAGAAGACGTATCCCTCGTATTGCCGATGGCCATCAATGCAGTGTTCACCGCCGTGTCAAACCCGATGGTATAATCTGTGTAAGGCAGATCATTGTCGATCGTGCCGGGTAGACCCATGACGGTTACTCCGGCCTGACTCAAATCCACTCCGCCACGCAGAGAACCATCACCGCCGATCACAGCCAATCCCTCGATGCCAAAGGTCTCCAGCATGTTCAACGCTCTGGAAAAACCTTCTTTTGTAAGGAAACGATCACTCCTGGCTGTCCGCAGGATCGTTCCGCCTCTGTGGATGATATCCGCTACCGACGGTACGTCCATTTCTTCGAGTTCTCCGTCGATGAGTCCTTCGTATCCTCTTCGGATCCCGTAGACTTCCATGCCGTTGTAGATGGCACCCCGGACCACGGCCCGGATACAGGCATTCATTCCTGGAGAGTCTCCACCGCTTGTCATGACTCCTATTCTCTTCATCACTTTATCCTTTCCTGCTTATGACCGGATACAATCTCCACCGAAGACTTCCCGAATTCTTTCGAAAAAGGCTTCGGTCGGCTCGATCCAGAGGTCGTAGTCCAATTGATATTTTTTACCTGTACACGCAACCAGAACGGCTACCGGCATGTCGCCGCGAAACTCTCGTGCAATGTCTCTGAAAGTCAGCAGCCCTTCGTTCTCCTGAAATGTTTCCGGGATGACCAGTTTGATCATAGGGGTCTTCTGCTCTGGCTCCACAGGCTTCTGCCGGGCGTTTTTTCGGCGGGCTTTTGCTTCCTCTTTGGCTGCTTCGTACTCTGCAAGAAGCCAAATTTTATCGGCAAGAAGCTTGGCCGCACCCTCCGCCTTTGTGTCCAGCTTCCCTCGTATAACTAAAATTTTGTCTTCCTGCAAATGATCTCCGGCTTGCTCGTACGCTTTGGGAAACACCACCGTTTCCACAGTGCCGCACAGATCTTCCAGCGTGATGAACGCCATCATCTGTCCTTTTTTTGTGATCAGCGTCTTTCTCGCGGTCACGATCCCGGCCATGGTCACCGTCATACCGTCCTGGATACTCTCGTCCTCTTCGGCATCGGCCAACCGCCCCGCGTCCATGTTGATGATGCGCTCCATCTGATCTGCCACATCGGACAGCGGATGATCGGATATGTAAACGCCCAGCATGTCCTTCTCCATAAAGATCAGGTCTTCCCGCCGATAATCGTTTGCCGGCGGCAGGTTGTGCGACACAGACAACCCGGCACGCTGGATCGGAGCATCCATACCAAACAGTGACATCTGACCTGCCAGATTGTTTTTACTGCTGGTCTGAGCGCTTTCGATGAGTCCTTCGAATATGCCCAGCTTCTGGGCCCGATTTCCGGGAAAGCAGTCTGTCGCGCCGGCTCGGATCAAACTTTCGATGGCTTTTTTGTTCAGATGATGCACATCGATCTGCTCGATAAACTCGAAAATATCTGTTGGCGGGTGTGCCTCGCGCCCCCGGATGATGGCTTCAATGATCCCTTCTCCCACGTTTTTTACACCAAGCAGTCCAAAGCGAATTTTGCCATCCTCAACAGAAAATTGCTTTTTGCTCCGCAGAACATCGGGCGGAAGCACTTCGATGCCCATCTCCCTGGCATTGCGGATATAGGTGGCCACAGATGCGGAATCTCCCACGATGCTGCTCATGAGCGCCGCCAGAAACTCCACCGGATAATATACCTTCAAGTAGGCTGTCTGGTAAGCGATCACCGCATAGGCTGCGGCATGGGATTTGTTGAAGGCATACTCGGCAAAGCTGGTCATCTGATTGAAGATCTCATTGGCGATTTCCGGCCGGATCCCGTTTCGCACGCAGCCGGATACATCCACTTTTCCATCTGCGTCCAGCTTCCCGTGAACGAAGTATTCCCGCTCCTGAGCCATGACGCTGGCCTTTTTCTTGCTCATTGCCCGGCGAACCAGATCGCTGCGGCCATAGGAATATCCGGCCAGATCCCGAACGATCTGCATCACCTGTTCCTGATAGACCATACAGCCATAGGTGACTGAAAGGATCGGTTCCAATTCCGGCGTCAGATAAGAGACCTGCTCCGGGTGATTCTTATTTTCGATATATCTGGGGATCGAATCCATGGGGCCCGGGCGATACAGGCTGATGCCGGCGATGATGTCCTCCAGGCAGTCAGGCCGCAGATTTTTCATGAACTGGGTCATGCCACCGCTCTCCAGCTGAAAAACACCGACTGTGTTCCCGCTGGCAATCAACTGAAATACCTTGGGGTCCGTGTAGTCCACGGTGGATAAATCGATTTCTTCGCCCCGGGATTCCCGGACCATGGCAAGCGTATCCCGGATAACGGTCAGGTTGCGCAAGCCCAAAAAATCCATCTTCAGCAAGCCAAGTTTTTCGATGGTCGTCATGGTAAACTGCGTCGCCAGCCCTTTGTCCGACTGGATCAGCGGCACATACTCGTCGATCGGACGCTTGGAGATCACCACGCCGGCTGCATGGGTGGAGGAATTTCGAGGCATGCCTTCCAAGGCTCTGGCCGCATCCACCACTTGACTCACAACAGGATCCTCTTGGTACGCTTTCTTCAGCTCGGGGCTGACTTTCAGCGCTTTCTCCAGCGTCATGCCCAAGTTCTTGGGGATCATATTGGAGATCTCTCCCGCCTTCGCAAAGGGAATATCCATGACCCGGGCTACGTCCCGCACACAAGCTTTGGGTTTCAGGGATGTGAACGTAGCGATCTGGGCCACGTGATCCGCACCGTATTTTTCGATGACATAATCGATCACTTCCTGTCTTCGTTCCACACAAAAATCCACATCGATATCCGGCATGCTGATGCGCTCCGGGTTCAGAAAACGCTCAAAGATCAGGCCAAAGCGGATGGGATCGATGTCGGTGATTTCCAGAGCATAAGCAACGATACTCCCCGCGGCACTTCCCCGGCCCGGACCGACCATGATGCCATTTTTCTTGGCATAGTCAATAAAATCCCAGACGATGAGAAAGTATCCGACATATCCCATGCTTCGAATGGTATCCAGTTCGTATTCCATGCGCTGCTGCAATTCGGGCGTAGGTGTGCCGTAGCGCTTGATCAGGCCCGCCTGACAGAGCTCCTGGAGATATCCTTCCTCTGTTTTTCCTTCAGGTACCTGAAAATCGGGAATATGCAGTTCGTTGAAATTAAAGTGGAAGTTGCACTGATCAGCGATCACTTGGCTGTTGTCAATGGCCTCGGGCACCGAGGCAAACAAGTCCCGCATCTCCTTTTCCGATTTCAGATAGAACTCGTCGTTTGGAAACCGCATCCTGTCGCTGTCACTGAGTGTTTTTCCGGTTTGAATGCATAGCAGAATATCGTGAGGACGTGCATCTTCTTTATTTACATAGTGCACATCATTGGTGGCGACCAGCGGAATTCCTGTTTCCCGGGACAGACGAAGCATATCCGGAAAGATTTTCTGCTCTTCCGGCAACCCTTGATCCTGCAGCTCCAGATAAAAATTCCCTTCGCCATAGATATCCAGCAGCGTCAACGCTTCCTGCCTGGCGCTTTCGTAGCGGCCTTCCATCAGTTCCGTCTGGACTTTCCCCGCCAGACAGGCCGACAGGGCGATCAACCCTTTACTGTGGCCCCGCAGCAGATCGTGGTCCACTCTGGGTTTATAATAGAATCCTTCCGTAAAGGCAGCAGATACCAATTTGATCAGGTTCACGTATCCTTCTTTATCCTTGGCCAGAAGCACCAGGTGACCCTGGCTCTTATCGTAGGATACTTCCTTATCGAAGCGGGTACGTGCAGAGGTATAGACTTCACATCCAATGATAGGTTTGATACCGGCTTTCGTAGCTTTTTCGTAAAACTCCACGACACCGAACATCACGCCGTGATCCGTGATCGCCAAGGATTTCATCCCCAGCTCCTTGGCTTTGGCGATGGCTCTTTCGATCTGAGCTGCTCCATCGAGCAAGCTGTATTCTGAATGTAAATGAAGATGGGTAAATCCCATTTTGTACTCCTTGAAAATGATTTTTGACTGTTTCATATTGAGAACTTATTGTATCACAGATCCCGGTTTCCTTCCATTCTTTCCTTGCATTCTCGGGCTGCTCCGCATAGAATACTATCATGCTTGATTTTATAAGAAACGACAAAAAACAACATCCAAAACCATTGTCCGAACAGAATAAATCCATTCCTGGAAGCACAGCCTGGCCGCTCCGACGCAGACCTATCGCACTCCTGCTTATGGTCCTCTTTTTTTCTATGCTGTTTTTGCTGTTTACCGGATATGGATCTGATCAGCGCACAGGACGGGTGATGAGCAAAAAAACAGCTGATTATCAGAAGATCTGCAGCCTTTCCAATTCAGACACCTCAAGCGGAGCACCTAAAATGATCCATTACGTCACCCCAGACAAAACGGCTTCATTGGCGCTTCCCTCAAATTGCCGGCAAGAGTCGCCGCAGGAAGGAGCTCAGACTGATCAGATTTTCCTGACGGAAGATGGCCAAATTTCGATCCTGCTGGAGACCGTGAAGCAAGAAGACCTACCGGTAACCCTTCGCACGCTTCACCGTCTGACATTGGAAAATATGACGGCTGAACTGAAAGCCGTGATCGCAGCCCAGCCCCGCTTCTTTATCACCAGGGGCGGAAACGAAGCCTTCGACACGCGTATGAAGGACGAGCACTACGATTACGGGATCATAACGGCAGCCTCTCAAAACCACTTCGTCACAGTGATCCTTGCCACAGAATGCATGGAAGAAAGTTCCCTGCAAGAGCAGCTGGACGATCTGATCTCTGCAGCAGGGTTATCTCTTTTTGTCAACTGACCTGAACAGGAAGCATTGCTATGAAACTCGATCATGAAAAATCCAATCTTTATTCCATCCAGCTGGATCCCTCGCTTCTCAATCCGCAAGGGGTCATGAAACCACAAGCTTATCAGGCTCTTTATTGCGCACTGGCTGAGCAGCATCTGTCCGTTCACGATGCCGGAAGCGACAAAACCCTGGAATACGGTGTAGCATGGGTGCTCATTTCGCTGTCTGTAGATGTGTTCAAACCCACAGTCGCGCCCGGTATCCTTCAGGCAAAGACCTGGAAATCCGGTCGAAAAGGGCCGTACTTTATGCGGGATTTCATATTCTACACGAAAGAGGGAGATGTCTGCTTTCGCGGCACTTCTTACAGCGTGCTCCTGAATCTGGAAACGAGAAAGATTTGCAGAGATAAAAATATTCCCTTTTTCTCGCTCACTGCAGACGAGGCTCCGCTGACACTGGGGCACCCCACATGGAAGCATGCTTACGGACAAAAAGACGACCCCATCGATTCAGATCTGGTCCTGCGATCCCATCGGAAAGTTGAAAACAGCTTTCTGGACCTGCTGGGCCACGTGAACAACATTCGCTACGCAGAATTCGTCTACGACGCCATGACGGGCAACGAATTGGAGCGTCTCAAAAGCCTGTGCCGTATGGAAGTCTACTTTGCCGCAGAATTGAGGCAAAGCGACTCTTTCACCGTCTCAGCTGCCGAAGAGAGCAATCGGCTGTTCTTTCGGGGAAGCAAAGACGGGAGCGGTGAAATTTCCTTCGACCTGGTCTTCTATATGTAATGGTTATTTAGTACTTATCCAGACCGTTTCCATCCAGTTGAAATCTTCCGACCATCCCCTTCAGCATCTCCGCCTGGCCGGACAATTCTTCACTGGCCGCCGCACTTTCTTCCGCCGTTACCGAGTTGTTTTGCACGATCTGAGATACTTGCCCGATGCCCAGATTGATCTGAGCGATTCCAGAGGCCTGCTCGTTGGAGGCTACGACTATGTCCTTCACCAGATCTGCTGCCGTTTCGACTTCCTCTACGATCACTTTCAGTGCATCTGCCAGGTAGGCGAGTTTGCCTTCCACTGCTTCTGCAGACAATGCTTTGATATCCTAAATCAGAGCAATGATCCCTTCTGCGGCCATTTTCAGATTGTTATTGATTTCTGCAAAGTTCTTTGCCTCTGTTTCTGTAAATTCGTTCCCCTCATTCACTTCAAAATCCAAATCCAGGTTGCCTTGTGACAAAGATCTCAAATTCTTTGCCAGTCGCTCGACTTCCAACTCCTGATAGTTGACGGCTTCCACGATACGTGTATTGTCCTGTATGACTTCGATATGACCGATCTGCTCACCTTTGGCATTATACAGATATTTTGTATTCACCATAAAATGATGTCCGCTCTGCGTGAATGCTGTTTCACCCTTTCCTTGCCTGAGGCACGCTACGCCGCAATCCTGAGAATTGCATATCGAAGCATTCCATTTGATGCAGGGTTTCCCGACAGCTTCTGCCCGCGTGATTCCTGCCGCAGTTTCCGCTGCTTTATTCAGGAAGGTCCAATTCATCTCCATGTCCGTCACCGAAACAGGGAAGGGTACCGAGTCGAGAATTTCTTCAAACCAGAACATTTGGGCGACAACGGTATCCAGAGTCTTATTGACGCCTTCTACGACTTTCCCTGATCGCATCAAACTCACCATAATAGGTGTCAACGATTTCTTCGGGGATGTCACCTCTGGAAATCCGCTCCACATATTCTGCAGTCAGCATCAGCGGATTGATCACCGCATCCAGGGTGTGGTTGAACCCTTCAATGATATCTTTATATCCGCCCTGGAATTGGTCTGCATTCCCTCGCGTTTCCAAATGTCCTTCGATCGCGGCTTTTGTGAGATCTTCGGCTTCTAGTGCAAGGCTTTGCAGCGAATCTACGATAGATTTCATGCTGATCAAACTGATCACGATGCAGGTAAGCACCAATACGATCCCGACGATGACGGCCAGAATGCCTTGCAGCGCATTGATCTGCTTGTACAATTCAATTTTCGGGACAGCCATGGCCAAAAACCAGGAAGTACCTTCCACCGGAACATAGGTTTGCAACACCCATGCCATAACAGCCAAGATCGCCGGCTTTCGATTCAAGAATCGGCATTTGCACAGCCCAGTCCATCGATGACATTTCGTTACCGCCAGCGATTTCTTCTAAAATATCAAAGTAGTCTTGAACGTGGTCGGATATCAATGTCGCATTATCCTAAGCCCGGCTCAGAGAATAGGACCCGATCGTCTCATACAGCGCGCCGGAAGCTTTTTGAAAGGCCAGTATGATTGTGACCCCCAGGGCTGCTATCATCATAATCGATATGACAATAGTAAGTTTTGTGCCGATTCTCATTTACATGTTACCTCATTTTCTTTAGGATCTAGAGCGCTTCCATTGATGCGAGTTCTTCTGTCATCAACAGTTTTTCACAATCAAGGAGAAGCTGTACTGCTCCCTCTGATTTGCCGATGCCCTTTATATACTTGTTATCAAAGCTGGCCCTGGCATCCGGTGGCGGAGCAATATCTTCATCAGAAATGTTCATCACTTCATTCACATTATCGACGATCAGCCCAATCGGAATCTGGCTGATATCAACGACGACAATACAAGTTCGGTCATCGTATTCCACTGCTTCTTTTTTGAATTTCAGCCGAACATCGATCACAGGAATGACCTTCCCCCTAAGGTTGATGATTCCCTTCACATACTCAGGCACTTCCGGAATTTCGGTGATCGTCTGAATGCCGATGATCTCTGTTACATAGCGGATCTCGATCCCAAATATCTCCTGGCCTAAAGCAAAAGTGAGGTATTTCCCGTGTTGCGTATCTTCTTCCATTACTTTTTCCA
>DPKU01000210.1:0-2895 GCA_003542355.1 Clostridiales bacterium
ACGACGTATGGCGTCTTCAAGATATCTCCTGTTGTACAGATTTGTGAGTGGATCGCGGAAGCTCCAGAATTCGATCTGGTTCTGCCATTTGATCTGAGCCGTCACATCCCGGGCCGTACCAGCAAATCCAATGATCTGTCCTTCCGCGTTTTTCAGTGGCGTGACATTTGTATCAAAATGCAGCCAGACGCCTCTGCTGTTGGAAAGTCTGTATCCCCGAAGACTCTGTCGCTCTTTTGCTGGAAAACAACCTTTTCTCCAGATCCTTCAGCAACTGCAGATCATCCGGATGTACAAAGCTCCGATAAGGCTTTCCCACACACTCCTTAATGGGGATGCCTAAAAGTTCTTCCCAGGCGTTGGATAAATAAGTGATGATCCCCTCCGTGGACAGGCGATAGATGATATCGTAGCTGCTGTCTACCAGAAGCTGATAATGCTGTTGGCTCTTTCGAATGGCTTCGGTCAGGCTGATTCTTTTTGTGATATCCGTGTGGGATCCAAACATGGTCAAAGGTTTTCCGTCGGCGGACCACTCGCTCACTTCACCCTGATCCAGGACCCACACATAGTGCCCCTTTTTATGCTTGACACGGCACTCCATGGAATAAAAAGGAATTTCCCGGCGAATGACCTTCTGGATCTGCTCGTCGGATTTGTCGACATCATTTGGATGCAGCAAATCGACCCAGGTTCGATCTGTCATGGGGCTCAGCTCATCCAATCGATAGCCCAGCATTTCGGCCCATCGCTCATTGCAAGTGATTACTCCAGTCTCCATATGCCATTCCCAGGTGCCGACCTGGGTGGATCTCACAAGACTGTCGAACTTTTGGCGGCTCTCAAACAGCTCGCGCTCTACTGCTGTTTTCTTTAAGTACAACCCGACCTGGTTGGCGAAGGTCCTCAGAATGTCTGGATCCGGGTCCGGTGATTGCTTGTCCAGAAATATGGTAAAATCACCAATGATCTCCTTCTTTGCAGCGACTCGAACCGTCATGACATTTCGTATCTGCAGCAGTTGCTGGATACGCCTGACCCGTTTCTGCGGCAATGCTGCAGAGGATAGTTCATACAGATAATCAAACACCCAGATCGATTCATGCTCCATGATCGAACTATGGTCCTCGTCCATTGGCCAGCGCTGGCCCTCCAAATTCAGTCCCAGAAAACGGAAAACCATTTGCTTCACTCTGTCGCTGGCATGAAGCGCCTCTGTTCGGAATGTGGCCGTATTCTTGTCATACGTATTGAATGCCACAAACCTGACCTCGGATAATTCAGCCATCATCCGGCAGATTTCCATGTAGTCCACAGGGGTTTCCTCAGTTGCAATGAACGCCCGTGAAAATTCTATGACCTTCTGCAGCTTACGCTCCTTGGTCAGGCAGCTTTTCTGCTGCAAGACTTCTTCACTCATTCCTTACCCCTTATGTGATGAGACGGCATGGACCCGCCTTCAACAACCTGCAAAAAGAATTCGACGACCATAGGGTCGAATTGCGTGCCGCTGTTGGACCGGATCTCCTCTATTGCTGCATCGCGGGACATGGCTTTTCGATAGATCCGATCTTCCGTCATGGCATCGTAGGCATCGACGACAGCTAGGATCCTGGCCAGCAGCGGGATGCTTCCTTCCGACAAACCGAATGGATATCCGCTGCCATCCCACCGTTCGTGGTGGGCCAGTATATAGCTGGCTACACCGGCGAGCTCCGGCACCGATTGCGCAATGCGGTACCCGATCTGAGGATGCTTTTTCATCATATCCCACTCCTCTTCGCTGAGCTTGCCCGGTTTGTTCAAAACGCTGTCACTGATTCCGATTTTTCCGATATCGTGGATCATGGCAAACAGATGGAGCTTATCCATTTCGTTTTTCGGCACATCCATCTGAAGCGCGATTTCCGAGCACAGCTCAGCCATGCGCTGTGAATGTGCTTCGGTCTCCTGGCTTCGTGCATACATGGTGGACATGATCGAGGAAAGGATCGCATTGTTACGGCTCTTCTGTTCAAAGAGCTTGCTGCGGCGAAGCGCCTCCGCCGCCTCCTTTTCTATATCCTCCAATGTCTGCGCTGGGTTTTCTTTCGTCGCAGAACCGATCGCAAGACTGATTTGCTCCTCATCACGCTGGCAGGCCTTGTTGAAGGTATCGATCTCTTTTCGGATCAGGTCGATTTGAAGCGCAGCTCCTTGGGCGTCCTCTCCGGGAAAAATGGCGGCAAACTCGTCTCCTCCGGTTCGTGCCAACAAGATATCAGGACCAAAACATCGCTCCAGGATCTTTGCGGTCTCCACGATAAGCCGATCTCCCGAATCATGACCAAAGGCATCATTGATCAGCCGGATCCCGTTGATATCAGCTATGATCATTGATATGGGCACATCCTGGCTGCTTTCATACTCTTCTTTCCTTTTATCAAAATACTTACGATTCAAAAGGCCGGTCAAGTCATCGTGCTCATCCATATAATGGATACGATCCAGAGCAGCCTTGGTCTGGCTGATGTCCACGATGATCCCTTCCAGCGCTTCCACGGCTCCGGATGCATCCCAGACAGCCTGCCCGATCTCCAGTACCCAGATTTTGCGGCCGGCAGCCGTTCGCATCTGATACTCATATCGAAACTGCCGCTTCTCCCGGACCGCAATCGTCCATTCATCCCACAACACCTGTCGGTACTCAGGTAGGATCAGTTCATTGAAGGATATCGTATTGTTGCCGATCAGTTCTTCCGGTGCATACCCGGTCATATCCAGACAGCCCTGCGAAATAAACTCCATTGTCCAATCTCTGTCATAGAGACAACGATAGGCGATCCCCGGGATATGTGAAATGAGCAGTGATTTGCTTCGTTCACTCTCATGAAGGGCTTTTTCTGCATTTTTGCG
>DPKU01000210.1:2978-16379 GCA_003542355.1 Clostridiales bacterium
CCATCTCTTCTGCAAAAATATGATAGAACTTTTCCATCGACTGAGGCGGGAGCTTTTCTCCCATAGGGCGACGGAGGTGCGCTTCCGGCGTGTCCCCCAGCAACCGCTCTACGGCCGGACTCACATAGGTTGTGCGCATATCCAGATCTGCTGTCCACACCACGTCGGATATATTTTCCATAAGCCTTCTGAATTTCTCTTCATTCTCACGGATCTCATCCTGATATTTTTTTCGATCCTGCTGACTCTGGATCAACAGACCCAGCGCCACCGAGGCCAGGGGATACAGCAGCATCACCGGCAGTGCCGTCGTCCGAAATATCTCGGTCCTGTATGGCTCCGGCAGTAAAAATACGCACAGCACCATCTGAATGTGGACCAGCAAGCTCATTACATATATGCTCAGCCATCTGCTTTTCTGAAAACGAGGGTGCACATAACAACGCCACAGTAAACCTGTCGTTACACTGGTCAGGATGGTGGCAACACCCATGTAGATCCCGACGCCACCGATGGAGATTCGAAGTGCGACGGCTGCGAAGGCGGCGATCAGAGCAGGAATCCCGCCGATGGTGAGCGCCGTTACACTAAGAAGGATCGTTCGTGTATCGAATACCAATCCCGGATACACAGGGTAAGGAATTTTCATAATGGCAAGGCAGATGGCAGCGATCAAAATGCCGTTCACCACCTGTTGCAGCATTGGATTTCTGTCTGCTACAAGCTGACTGATCTCGAACACAACGAAGAGGGCCAAAAGCAGAGCTGCGTTGTTCAGCAGACCGATCCATAGATTGCCGGGCATATGTCATTCCTCCGTTGGTATTTCGTACTCCGCCGTATGGTCTGCATTTGTACTGCAGTTGTTTGGAATTAGCGATTTTACAGATATGGACAGTATAGCAAAATAGTATACCTTATACAATAATTAAGACGCACCGGATATCCGGCCCAAATAAAAATCCGGGCCGCGTATTTTCGGCCCGGATCACTTCTACCGGATTATAACGTCTGCTGATTGAAACGATTGCCGAAGCCTTCGCCGGACCGGTTTCGTCCACCCTGCCCGCCGCCAAAGCCAACGCCCATACCTGCGCCGACACGGCATCCGCCGCTCTGATCACAGTTCGCCATGTTTTCCTTGATCGCTGCGATGATTTCATCAGCCTCGACCTGAGTCATTGTGCCGTCAGCCACTCTTTCATCCAGAATAGCTTGCTTCCGTTCCAGCATCTGTGCCTGGAATTCGGCCGCATCCTCGTACGTTCCGGACAGCGCCCCCTGCATCATGAACCCCGGCGCTGCCAAAGCAGTGGCTGTGGTGGCTCCGATCAAAAGCAAGACGGCTCCGATCACTACGATCATTTTACGGTTTTTCATATTGTATTCCCCCTTTGCGTGCTGCATGTTATTTTTTCCTACGTTTTGATTATGCAATTTATATATGTTGAAATTGTGTTTATTCCTGCAAGAATTGATGAATATCTGATATGATGTTTGTATCCTATTGCTTTTGCTGACACGTGAGGAAACTGCAATGACGACATATAGCCAACTTTTGACGCCACGCCTCCTGCTTCGACCTCTGACCGGGGAAGATGCCAAAGATTTATTCGCATACCGTGCTTTGCAGGAGGTGTCTCAATACCAGGGATTCCATCCTGACACCCTGGATGATATCTATGCATTTCTTTCCAGCCTGTCGCCCCAGCCCGACGTGCCGGATACCTGGTTTCAGCTGGGGATTCGGACAAGAGAGGACGATCGCCTGATCGGCGATCTGGGCATTCACTTTCTGCCAGATTCAGCCCAGGCCGAGATCGGATTCACATTGGCGCCGTCAGAACAAAAAAAAGGCTACGCCCTGGAGGCGGCCCAAACCGTGCTCTACGCCCTGTTTTCCGAATGGGAGAAGCACCGGGTGATCGCTTCTGTAGACCCCAGAAATGAGCCCTCCATCTGTCTCCTTCTGAAGCTTGGCATGCGCAAGGAAGCCCATTTCAGAAAGAGTTACAGATTGGAGAATGGTTGGGGTGACGACTGCATTTATGCAATTTTAGAGGAAGAGTGGCAGAAATAGCCATTCTTCCTCTAATAATCATCGATTCTAAGTCAATTTCCTGACGATCATCTGATAGCGCTTTTCGCTGGCTAACGCAGCAAATGCGGGGTTGACCGTCACAAGATCGGTCATGCTCTTGCGGATCGTCTTTTCGTCCCGGGGAAGGCTGCCGCCCAGATCCAACTCCTCCAACCAGTCATCCAGCAGGTCGAAATAGCTGTCTCCGTGAAGCTTCATGGGATAGATATCGCTGATAGCCAGGTCAGCAAAGCGCTCCAGCATTTCCAGGGCTTTTTCTGTTTTTTCCTGGATCATATAGCCTTGCGCCGCGGTCACATATACATTGATCAGATGCCAGGGGTGGAGGCTCTGCATGTCAAAGACTTCCGCCGCCAAAAGCGTCCGCCGCAGCGTCTCTTCGAACTTTTTCGGCTCCTGAGCACACAGCATCATATATGCCGGTAAAAAATTGAACAGGACGACCATATTCTGGAAGATCCCTGCCTGTAAAACGGACTTTGCATGCTCCGGCTCTCCTTTCATCTGATATGCGGCAGAAAGAAGCGATTCGGCAGGCAGTGCTGGCTCTACAGTGCGGCCAAGCAGTTCCAGGGCAGCGTCGGGTTCCCCGGCTGTCAGGCTGCATAAGGCTTCCATATAAACTGCCTGCCTGCTGGCGGCAACATCCTCACTTTCTTCTCTGACTCGAACAAACAATTCTTTTGCTTCCCGGAGCAATCCTGCAGATCTCTCCGGGTCTTTTTCCAACTCCAGATGATTGATCATCAGGATCCCCATCTGCAGCAGCAGCGGGAAGCAGGAATAATACTTTTTGATGATTGCCCGGCATTCCGTCAGTACCGCTTCCAACGGTTCGGATGCGAATTTGCCGGACATTTTTTTGTACAGTGCGCGGATATCTTCTTTCGTCATCTGCGGTTGATAGTCCATCAGCTCGTCGATGCTGATGTTGAAATAGGCAGCCAGCTGAGGAAGGAATGTGACATCCGGATAGCTCTGCTCGGTTTCCCATTTGGAAACCGACGCTTTGGAAACACCGATATAATTCGCCAGTTCATCCTGTGTGATACCCTTTTCTTTTCTCTTCTTCATCAGCACTCTGCCGATATTGATCTCTTTCATTGAAATCACCTCCTGCCATCATAATAGATGGTTGAAGCAAGGGGCACAATGGAGCCGCACTCAACTTCTGTGGACAAAATCAACCTATGCGATACTCACTTCTTCACAATAGGAAGCCAGACTTCGGAACGATACGCCGGCGACTTCTGATCTCCTTCAAAATAGACTTCGATATCCGGCCCGTTGGAGTATTCGTAACCGGAAGTGGGGAGCCACTCTGTGACGATTCGCTTCTGCAGCTCCTGAATCGCGCCGGGCATGGCGCCGATGCATTCAAAGATCGCCCAGGTGCCTGCCGGAACCAGGTAGTCCTCCATGTTGTCCGGCACTTCCTTGCCGGAAGAAACTGCAATGTAGTAGTCCAGTGCTTCGCCATCCATGCATGTGCTTACGCCCAGCAGTCCGAGGGGCGATTGGTCCAGCAAGGACAGAATTTGCGGTACGATGCCACTTTGTATGGTCTTCTGCCAGAACTGAGGCACCTTTTCGAAGCACTCTTCCATCTTCATGTCCAGGTGTATCTTTGTACCCACGATCCTGAACGCTTCCTTCGTTACGATTTTGTAATTCATCTGCTCTTCTCCTTTGATCGATATCGTGAAACTGATGCGCGGGAATGCGGCCAGCGCAGCGCCTTCGCGCCTTGCTGCGGATGGCGAAACACCATGAATGCTGCGGAATGCCCGATTGAATGCTGTCGGAGAATCGTAGCCGTACTTCAACGCCAGATCGATGATTTTCTCATCTGTGGTCTGGAGTTCGAAGGCAGCGGCTGTCATCCTTCTTCGGCGGATGTATTCCGAAAGCGGTACGCCGGCAATATAAGCGAACATCCGTTGAAAGTGGAAGACCGAGCAGCAGGCGATCCGGGCGGCATGCCCGAAGCTGATTTCCTCCGACAAATTGTCTTCGATATAGTCGACCGCCTGGTTCATTCGATTCAGCCAATCCATTTCATCACCTCACTTCAGCTACACTGTAGCATTTGCACACAACTGCTTCCTCTCTTTTGATGCACAACTCTGCAAGCTTTTCCGAACAAGAGCAGAATATCGGAAGCTTGCTGTGTATCGTCTGTTATTTGGTCAGCTTCAACACGACACCTTCAAGCTCTGCATTTTTTGTCAATGCAGCCCGTAATGCGCGTTCCCGGCCCTTTCGATCGCTGGGGATGTCGGCTTCGATCAGAGCTTCCCGGAGAGCCTCAGGCGAAAGCAGCGCAGCGGCCAGACAGAAAAAACTCTTTCCTCGTCCGCTGTCGTAGTCGGCCAGCATCTTTTCCAAAAGACTGATCCGTTCCTTTTGCTGATCCAGAAAGGCATTCAAACCGATCTTTCCGATCAGTTCATGATTCTTAAAAATACGTTGATGCGTGACAAAGGAATCACGTTCGATCTTTTCTCTATCGTATTTTATACAAGGAAATTCTTCACACTGCCCGCATACCTCCAGTCCATGCTTCTGACTGCAGCAAGTCTTGTGGGCGCATGGCGGATGCAAGCGTTCAAAATCCGGGCCTCCGCAGCCCGGACACCTGGATGCACCCTCGGTATAGTACCGTGGGCACAGACCGCAGTCGATGCCGCAGCAGCCGATAGACGCGTACATTTTGCTCATTTGCTTGGCCTCCCGTCATTGATGTACCGCAAAGGAATCTACAGTCCGATCGTCCGGCTCCTGCGTTCCAGAAGCGCAGTATCGTGCCAGACTCCATCGGGCATCCTGCCGATCCGTTCCCGTATGCCGACCAGTCTAAAACCACATTTCTTGTGCAGTTCGATGCTGGCTGTGTTTTCTTTGGTGATCACTCCTTGCAGCATCCAAAAACCGTTGGCTTCGGACTGGCGGATCAATTCATTCAGCAGCGCGGTGCCTACGCCCATCTTTTTGTAAGCCGCCCCCACGTAGACGCTCACTTCTCCGATACCTGCATACACCAAACGGCTGGAAACGGCGGATAAAGCTGCCCAGCCGAGCACTTCATCGCGCTTGCGCGCCACCAATCTGCAGCAAGCAACGTGTCCCCTGTCCCAGTCTTCCCAGCTGGGAACTTCGCTTTGAAACGTGGCCAGACCTGTCTCGATGCCCTCTTGATAGATGGCAGCCACTTGAGGCCAATCCCCGGTCTTCATTACTTCGATTCTATAATCCATTTTGTCACCTCCTATATGCTCCGCATTTCCAGTCGATTGAAAACATTATACATTTATTTGAAGCCTTGAGAAACCACCTGTTGATGATTGTCAATTCACTTCTTTTGTGATATATTAACAGTATTAAGTACTATTAAGTATTTACTGTTTGGAGGTGTGTCAACTTGCCTGTAAAAATCATTCTTCTCACAGCACTGGGGTTTCTTTTTCTGGGCATGGCGGCGATCGGGCTTCTTCTGCCCATCTGGCCAACCACTCCTTTTGTCCTGGTTTCAGTGGCCTGCTTCTCTTCGACTCCACGCATCAAAGCCCAGATCATGAGGATCGCTTTTTTTCGTGAACACATCGAAAACTACGAAAACAGGACCGGCCTGTCTTTGAAAACGACCCGCATCAGCCTGATCTGGCTATGGGGTATGCTGTTTCTTTCCGTGGCAGTGACCCAAAACATCAAGCTTGCTGCCCTTCTTTTATTGATCGGTATTGCGGTGACGGTGCACATCCTTTGGATGGCCCGGGCAAAAGATTGAAAGGAGAATCAACATGAGCGATCATAAAAAACTCACCAACGAAGTCGGAGCTCCTGTACCCGACAATGAAAATTCCATCACTGCGGGGCCCCGGGGTCCGGTGGCAATGCAAGACGTTTGGCTGATGGAAAAAATGGCCCACTTCAACAGAGAAGTCATCCCCGAGCGCCGCATGCACGCCAAAGGTTGGGGCGCCTACGGCAAACTGACTGTCACCCACGATATTTCACAGTACACCAAAGCGAAAGTCCTCCAACCCGGTGCAGAAACTGATTTGTTCATCCGATTCTCCACTGTTGCAGGAGAACGTGGCGCTGCAGACTGTGAACGGGACATTCGCGGCACCGCCGTCAAGTTCTATACGGAAGAAGGCAACTGGGATCTGGTAGGCAACAACACTCCTACCTTCTTTATTCGGGATGTACACAACTTTTCAGACCTGAATCGAGCTGTGAAACGAGATCCCCGTACCGGCCGGCGCTCTGCGCAAAACAACTGGGATTACTGGACGCTGCTGCCCGAATGTTTCCATCAGGTGACCGTGGTCATGAGCGATCGGGGCATCCCCGCTTCTTTCCGCAACATGCATTTCTTCGGAGAGCATACCTATTCCTTCTACAATGAAATGAACGAGCGGGTCTGGTGCAAATTTCACTTCAAAACCCAGCAGGGCATCAAGAATCTCACCAACAAGGAAGCCGCTGAAATCAACGGCAAGGATAGAGAGTACCACGGCAAAGATCTCTATGAAGCCATCGAAAAGGGCGACTATCCCAAATGGACCATGTATGTACAGATCATGACCGAAGAGCAGGCAAAAAATCATTACGAAAATCCTTTCGATATCACTAAAATCTGGCGCCATGCGGAATACCCCCTCATCGAGGTGGGTGTTTTGGAACTGAATCGGAATCCGGAAAACTTCTTTGCTGAAGTGGAGCAAGCCGCTTTTACCCCTGCCCATGTGGTGCCAGGAATCGGCTTCAGTCCCGACAGGTTCCTGCAGGGCAGACTGTTTTC
Organism: Clostridiales bacterium; assembly: GCA_003542355.1. Lineage (GTDB taxonomy): Bacteria > Bacillota > Clostridia > Peptostreptococcales > Anaerovoracaceae > UBA10908. The sequence continues at coordinate 9,887 of DPKU01000210.1, forward strand.
CTATGGGGATGCACAACGCTATCGTCTCGGTGTGAATCACAATCAAATTCCTGTCAACAAGGCGAAGGTCGAAGTGAACGAGTACCATCGTGACGGCGCCATGCGTGTGGATGGCAACTACGGCGGGGCACCGGCTTATACACCCAACAGTTACGGTGTCTGGACGGCCCAGCCCGAAGTGATGGAGCCTCCTCTTGACCTGGAAGGCGCCATGTTCCGCTACGATCCCAAGGACGATCCCACCGACGACTGCTTCCGGGCAGGCGGCGACCTTTGGCGTGTAATGAATGAAGATCAAAAACAGGTCCTGATCGAGAACACCGCGGAAGACATGTCCAGCGTGACTGAAAATATTAAATATCGGCACGCAGCGCATTGTTATCTGGCAGATCCGGAATATGGCCGCCGCTTTACAGAAGCAGCCGGCCTGGACATGAACAAAGTGATCGAACTTTCCAAGCTGGACCACCAAAGCTTGAACCAGGCGACTCTGCCCGAGGCGTAGTAAGCGCATCCATGCAGCAAGGAAGTATTGTTCGATGAAGCAGCAGCGAAACACAAAACAGCGCCAGATGATCCTGGATGCAGTTCAAACCCGCCTTGACCATCCTACTGCGGATCAAATCTACCTGGATGTGCGGACGATCGACAAAAGGATCAGCCGGGGTACCGTCTACCGCAATCTGAATGTATTGACCGGGCAAGGGAAAATATCCCATGTGAAGCTGCCCCAAACGGATCGGTTCGAGGCCGATGCAAAACTTCACTATCATTTGATTTGCACAAAATGCGGAGCCGTCTGTGACGCGCCGCTGCCGTATCAAAAGGAACTTGACGAAATGGCAAGCGCCCATACCGACTATCAAATCCTGCGGCATCGCACCTTCTTCGAAGGGATCTGTCCTGCGTGCCAAAAGAAAAAGGACTGATCACACAGTCCTTTCCTGCAAGCACAAAATTCCCCGTTTCGGGGAATTTTGTGCTTTACGTCCGTTCAGGCCCTTCTGACGAACCGGCATCCTGAGCGCGCAGTGTACTGATAATGGAGCGCAGGATCTCGTCCCGTAAACCGTCACTATTGACTTCCTTCTTCCGATACATAGCACTTTCTGCTCTTCGCAGCACGTCACGTGCAGACTGGTTTGCATCGACTTTCGTCTCCCAGCCAAAAGATATGGATACTGGCACATCCACGATATGGACCTCTTCCAAACGGGAATCAATGCGTTTGAGGATCGCTTCCGTCGTTTCCGTTGTTGTGTGAGGCATCATCACCACGAATTCGTCACCACCGACACGGGTGATCACATCCTGGGGACGGCATTCGGCCTTTAGTGTCTCTGCAACGTTTTGGATCAGTTCGTCTCCGCGATCATGGCCATAGGCGTCATTGATCATCTTCAGACCATTGACGTCGGCATAGACAAAGGACAGTGGCAAATTGCCTTCGATATCGATCCTCTGCAGTTCTTCTTCGAAGTAGCGCCGATTGTACAAGCCTGTCAGATGATCGTGATAACTGAGGTACTCGATGTACCGCTGCTTCTCTTTCCGTTCGCTAAAATCTCTGAAAACCAGCACGCAACCGATCAAAACACCGCCGGAATCTCTGATCGGCGCTGCCGTATCCTCGACGGGCACTTCGTCGCCATTCTTCGTAATCAGGAGCGTGTGATTGGCAAGCTCAACGATCTCGCCTGTCTTGTAGACTTCTGTCACCGGATTCTCGACAGGATCCCTCGTGTATTCGTTGATGATATTGAATATGATTTCCAGTGGCTTTCCCGCAGCTTCTTCCAGGCTCCACCCTGTCAGCATTTGCGCAACCGGATTTAAAAATTGGATGCGCCCGTCGATGCCTACGGTGATCACCCCGTCACCAACGGAGATCAATGTAGCCTGGAGCTTTTCCCTGCTTTCGATCAGTTCCCCCTGGCTCGTTTCGATTCTCTTCAGCAGGCTGTTGATGGCCTTGCGCAAATAGGAAAATTCATCGATTCCGCTGTCCGGGATCCGAATCGACTCAAAATCAGTCACATCGATGGATCGGACATCGTGCATCAGACTGTTTAATGGCTCCGCGACATGCCGGCCCAGCAGCATGAATAAAATGAGACTTACCAGAATACTGCCCAGAGTATTGAGTATGGAGAAATCGACGACTTCCCGCATTCCGGAAGTGTAGAGCGTGCGCGGCATCGTCATGGAAACCACGACAGAAGATGAGCGCTCGTAAAGATTGGGGATCGCAAGCTGAATGCTGATGGAGTCCGAGGACTCTTTCAGGTACTCTTGTCCTATGATGATCGGCTCGATGCTCTGTTCGAGACGTCCGCTATCGGAAATAACACTGATCGCTTCGATGCTGCAGTCTGATATGTTTTCCATGTCTGCCATCAGCTGATCGTCGATGAGCCGGCCGAAGATCAAGGTTCCGGTGGCCTCCTCCGCAATCAAAGAATCGGTTACATCAGACGATGCGATAAAATAGAATTGTGTTCCTATCCTGATGATCCCGGAAGTATCGTCTGCATGCGCCGAAAAGGTAATCGCATGCCCAATATCTGCGGAGAAATCCTCCGGAAATTCAGAGAATGACTCCGTTTCGAACACATAATATTGCTGATATAAAACCGTCTCGCTGCGATCCAGAATGATCATAAAACTGAGATCGAGATAGTCGTAGGTGCTCTCCGTCATGTTCAGCGCCACATATTCGGGATTACGTCCAAGAATAAATTGATTGGTGTCGTCCCAATGCCCCCAGTCATTGACGCTGCCCACATACTTATTGGATCTTTCATTGACATACGAAGAAATATTTTCCGCGGCAGAATGGACCTGGATGTTTTCGTGCTCCAAGACATGATTATGAAAAAAAATACCAAAGGTCACATTGATCATGATAATGATCAGGATCAATACCGGTATCACCGTCAATGCAACTTTATGCTTTATTTTCATCGATGAACCTCGATATTCAAAGCATCGCTGATCGCCAGCAATATGGCTTTACTGCTGTAGGTTGCCCCGGACACTGCGTCCACCTGCAGCGTTTGTGCTTCCACAACGCTCCCGATGATCGTCTCCGCCGGCGCGCCCTGCCCGTTCGTATGCTTCAGCAGCGCAATATCCGCGATTTGATGATTGCTGACAGTCACGCGTACTTCTACGTCTATGGGCGTTGCTTTGTAGTCACCATCGTAGCTGCCGTCTTCGACCTGTGACAGGTCGATTTGAGGGATCTCTGCGGCATCCAGCGCCGCCATGCCCTGATTGATGTTCTGCAGCACAATAAACCCGACGATGCCGACGACGACCAGGAGGATCAACAGGGCAATGATGATTTTCTTTATCATAATAACTCCTCAATACTGTAACTTTGGGGCTTTTATTATTAAACTACGTATTTGGTAGGAATGCAAATAAAACCTTCCACAAACAGGTAAATTATGTTTTAATCTATGAGAAGTATTTGATGCATTATGATCAAGATCGCGAGATAATATTATGAAATGGAAAGACAGCTTTCATCCATACGCCCTCATCACCGTCATTTTCTGGTCCCTGTCCTACGTCTTAACGCGGCTTGCCCTGGAATATTTTTCTCCCTTTTCGATCGGCTTTCTGCGCTACTTTTTCGCCTCGCTTGCGCTTGTGATCGTAGCCGTTTCCACAAAGATGAAACTGCCGCACAAGTCTGATCTTGTCTGGTTCATCGCTGCCGGAGCCCTGGGGTTTTTTCTTTACATGATCACATTCAACATGGGCTTGACTACCGTCACCGCCTCCACCAGCAGCGTGGTAATTGCAACAGTACCCGTAATGACCGCATTGTTTGCCCTTTTCTTTTATAAAGAGACCTTGCGCTCCTTTCAATGGATCGCCATTCTGATCGAATTTATCGGTGTGGTGGTCCTGACGTTGATGAACGGCGCTTTCTCAATCAACATCGGATTGTTCTGGCTCTTCGGTGCGGCCCTGTCACTGAGCCTTTATAACCTTGTTCAGCGAAAGTTGACAAAGGCATACACCGCGCTGCAGGCTTCCACGTTCAGCATTTTTTTCGGTACGCTCATGCTGACGCTCTTTCTTCCCGGCACCCTGCGGGAAATGCCGAGTGCGCCTGTGATGCCGTATATCCATATTGCGATCATGGGGATTTGCTCCAGCGCAGCCGCTTACGTTGCTTGGGCAAAAGCTTTCTCCAAAGCAAAACAAACCTCCCAGGTGAGCAACTATATGTTCTTGACGCCATTTCTGACCACCCTGCTCGGTTTTCTGATGGCAGGTGAAGTGCCGGACCGTGCCACCGTATTGGGCGGCGGGATCATATTGCTGGGCGTGCTGGTCTTCAACTTTGGAGGTAAACTATGCCGATCGGGATCCCACAATGAGCAATGAATGCAAAATCTGCGGCAGCACGACCCTGCGAATCGAAACCCGCATCAGAAAGCGCGCCTCGCTCCGGTCCTACCGACGCTGCCCCGCATGTGAATATATTTTTTTGGATGATGCGTTTCGCTTATCCCCCGAAGACGAATTCAACGAATATGAGCGGCATCAAAACTCGATTGAAGATCCCAGATATGTGGCATTTTTCGAAGGGTTCATCAAAGATGCGATCATTAGTCATACCTCAAAAAAAGAGATGCGCTGTCTTGATTTTGGCAGTGGACCCTCACCGGTACTGGCGCAGCTTCTGGAACGCAAATTCGGCTGGACTGTGGACCTGTACGATAAATTTTATGCATCATCAGAAATATATCGAGGAAACACCTACGACCTGATCACCGCCACCGAAGTCGTCGAACACCTGAATGATCCAATGCATTACTTTCGATTGTTCAAGGACTTGCTCAAGCCGAATGGCATACTCAGCATCATGACGCTCTTCCACCCAAAATGCGATGCGGAATTCATGAAATGGTACTATCCGCGAGACCCAAGCCACATCTCCTTTTATACACCCAAAACGATGGAAGTCATCGCAGCACACCTGGGCTTTCAGATCCTTTTCTGTGATGATCTTCGCTATATTACGCTATCACGCACCGATGACCAAATCAAATAAACGCCCCGACGCAATGAATGCCGGGGCGTTTTTCATGAATGTGGTCAAACGGCAAGCACTGGAAATGTAGAATTACAGCGCTAAATCGTTCCAGTAAATGAATCCGTTTTCGAGAATGTTGATGCCTTTTACTGCGGAATTATGGGCAATATAGTATACATCGCTGTAAACCGGGATCATGTTCCATTCCGGATGCAGCATTTCGATCTGGATCGCTCCGAGTTTGTCGCTGCGCTCCTGATCATCCACCGTGGTTGCCGCATCATTCACCGCTGCATAGAATGCATCGGTGTTGTTTGCCGCATTGGGATCATCGAAGCAACAGTTGAGGATCAGGATGGGCTCTGCCCATTCAAGAGAATGGATCCCTGTGTCATAGTCGTTTGCGCACAGGAACTCATGCACATAGTTCCAGTCGATGGCTTCGATGTTCATTTTAAAGCCATACTGCTTCATCTGCTCCTGCATACCCTGAACGAAGATCTGCCGGGTGGGATCGGTGGAGGCATACATTGTGAACTCCGCCATCTGGCCGTCCTTGTCAAGATAGCCGTCTCCGTTGGTGTCTGCCCATCCCGCCTCGGCGATCAGCGCTTTGCCTCTTTCGGCATCATTGGCATAGTTCGCCACAAAGTCATCCTTGGCAGCCTGAGAGAAGTACATCATGTTGTCGTAGATCATGGAATAAGCCGGGACCGCTGCGCCGTTGGTCAGCTCGCAGAGGGCTTCTCTGTCGATCAGCAGGCAGAAGCCCTGACGCAGCTTCAGATCTGCAAAGATGCTGTTGTCCGTATTGATTTCCATGAAGTCGACGACCGGATAGGTCTTCTTTGCGATCGTAACATTGTCCAGGTCCTTCAGCTGTGCCTGAGCGTCCATGGTAACGCCTGACCAGTAATCGATGGCACCGCTCTTCATTTCCTCGATCAGCGTAAAGTCGTCCGTATTGAATTTGACCTGAATTTCCTTGATGGTTGCGGCGCCTTTATTCTCCACAAGAGGAACATCCGTCACATAGCCTTCGTTGGGCTTCAGTGTAACGTTGGAGCCGGGTTCGTAGCTGTCTACATAATAGATGCCATAAGGCACTGCGCCCCACATCAGCTCATCCTTGCTCAAGGTATCGAGCTGATCCTTGTCGATCACACCCATGAAGCAATCTCCCAAATAATACAAAAGATCCGAGCGGAAGGAACTCAGATGGAAGATCACCTGTCTTCCGTCCACTTCCATAGATTCGATGTTGGCATATCCGTCTGCGTACGGGCTGACTTCTTTTCCCCACTCGATGGATGCGACCACATCTTCGGGCTCGACCTGTTCGCCGGTGGCGTAGAATTTGCCTTCCGGTACGGTCATCGTCATCGTGAGACCATCTTCGCTTGTCTGAAGATCGTCCGATGAAAATACGAACGTGAT
>DPKU01000171.1 GCA_003542355.1 Clostridiales bacterium
CCGCCTCTTGCTTTTTTTGCGGGAATGTTATAGAATGCTTATGCGGGCGGCGTTCTGCCGTTCGATTTCCCTTATTTGCAGGTACAATAAATGAAGAAAAAACATAACGCAACTTTGGGTCGTCCCCAAAGAAGGATGTGGGTCGCTGTCGTATTGACGCTGTCCATATCCCTGTCAGCTTTTGCCCTGACGGGCTTTGTTGATGTGGAAGAAGCCTATTGGGGCGCCCCCTATATCCAGACTGCTGCCGATTCGGGCATCATCAATGGCTATCCCACCGAAGAGGATGGGATATTTCGCTTTGTTCCGGAAAACCCGGTGAGCAAGCAGGAATCTCTGGCCATGATCTACCGGACGCTCCAGAGCGCCGGTCTTCTGCAGGAGGAGGCGAATCTATCCGGATCCTATGCCCAGCAGCTGAACGCTGCAGGGATTGCCGAATGGGCCCGTTTATACGCCGCCTACGGGTTTCGGTACGGGTATGTAGCGGCCGGAGATTTTCAGAGTGCCGGCGGCGCGGCTCTTGCGCCCCGTCAATTGATCGCGATGTGGGCAGCCAGGGCCATGAACTACGAGCTGGCGCCGGCCGCCGTATTGCCTTATGCGGATGGCGCAAAGATTTCCAATGAAGCCTTCGCCTATACGGATGCGCTGTACCGCAACCAGATCATGACCGGAGACAACAAGGGCAACCTGAACCCGGCGGACGGGATCCGCAGAGTCGAATTTGCTGCGGTGTGTACCAGGTTGATGGACGATGCGGAGCGCATGGTCCAGTTGCCTCAGGCGGCCAGAAAACGGGAGGACAGTCTGATCCTTCACAGTGGCACCGTGAAGAGTGTACAGGCGAACAGTCGTCGCTTTCTACTGCAAAAGTCCGACGGCGGCACCTGGAGCGTCCAGCTGTCTTCTGATGCGACGATCCTGGTGGATGGCAGGGAAGTTTCAGCTGCAGAGCTTGCGACTCTGGAAAACAAATTCGTATCGGTCTCCTGTCTTATGGGTGCCGGCAGGCAGGTCCTGATCGAGACCGGTGTGCGGGTGCAGACAGGCTGGATCGAAAATCTTTCCTCGGAGGATGATTACGGGATACTGACCCTTTCCACGGAGGACGGACAGCTGATCCGGTATTGCTATGATGACGAAACGCTGGCCGACGTGACGATCCAGATGGGAATCGATGTTTCCCTGATCGCTGACGGCGCCTACGTGCTGGAGATCAAATAGGAGCCTGGCGCTCTTGACGAAAGGATTTCAATGGAACTGGATATACTCAAAGATAAAAAAGTGGCTGAATTGCGGGAGATCGCAAGCGCACTGGGCGTGGCCGATACGGCAAAAATGAAGAAAAAGGAGATCCTGGATCTCCTGACGAATATGCATTTGGAAGCTGCCGCGCAGAAGAAGGGCAATGAGACGGTCCAAGAGTCCGCAGGTGCGGATGCGGCCGGCCCGGACGCCGGGAAGAACGGCGGCAAAAAGGTATACGAATGGCGTCCGGAACCCGAGGCTGTGCCTCGGGACGTCGAGGACGACGAGCCGGCCGAGCCTGCGGACAGCTGCCGAGAAGAAGAACCTTTAAAGGATGGGCGGACCCTAAAGACCGGCATCCTGGATATCGCAGACGGCGGCTTCGGATTCCTTCGATTCAATAATTTCCTTACTTCCGACGAAGACGTGTATGTGTCACCGACCCAGATCCGGCGGTTCAATTTAAAAACCGGCGACAAGCTTTGCGGCATCGCCCGTCAGCCCAACGAAGGAGAGCGCTTTGGCGCACTGCTTTTTGTCAAGACCGTCAACGGAGACGACCCGGGCTTCGCCCGCAAGCGACCTGATTTTTCCGATCTGACGCCTGTGTTCCCGAATCGGCGCATCCATCTGGAAAAAGGAAGCCGCGAGCTCTCCATGCGCCTGATCGACCTGGTGGCCCCCATCGGCCTGGGTCAGCGGGGCATGATCGTTGCGCCGCCGAAAGCTGGGAAGACCACATTGCTCAAGCAGATCGCCAAGAGCATCGAACGTCAGAAGGTGAACGCCGAGCTCATCGTGCTGCTCATCGACGAGCGACCCGAAGAGGTGACAGATATGCAGCGCTCCATCAATGGGGAGGTTATCTACTCCACATTCGATGAGCAGCCCTCTCATCACGTGAAGGTGGCTGAAATGGTTCTGGCCAGAGCCCAGCGTCTGGTGGAACACGGAAAGCATGTGATCATTCTGCTGGACAGTATCACCCGCCTGGCGCGGGCGTACAATCTTGTGGAACCGTCATCAGGCCGTACCCTTTCCGGCGGTCTGGACCCGGCAGCTCTCCACAAACCCAAAAAGTTCTTCGGCGCCGCCCGGAATCTGGAAGAAGGCGGCAGCATTACTATTTTGGCCACTGCCTTGGTCGAGACCGGCAGTCGCATGGACGACGTCATCTTCGAAGAATTCAAAGGTACAGGCAACATGGAATTGCACCTAGATCGCAAGCTTTCAGAAAAACGGATCTTCCCGGCGATCAGCCTGAACAAATCCGGAACGCGCAGAGAGGATCTGCTCATGCGCCAGGAAGAGTTGGAAGCCATTTGGCTCATGCGTCGCGCGATGGGAGACCTGGGCGCCCAGGAGGCCACAGAGCGGATCATCGATGAACTGGTGCACACCAGGAGCAACGAAGACTTTATACAGATATTCAAGAAGCTGAGGCTCGTTTAATGGATCTGAAAAAAATATTCGTGAAAAACGCCTGTCCCACAAAAATAGGGGGGCAAGCTATATTGGAAGGATTGATGATGAAAGGAACGGAACAGTTGTCCATCGCCATCCGCAAGCCTTCCGGAGCGATCCATCTGAGCGTGGAACCTTTAAAGGCACCGGGAAGATGGAAAAAAATCCCGGTGCTTCGCGGTATCGTGGTCTTTATGGCATCTCTGATCCAGGGCACCGGTATTCTGCTGTATTCCGCCGAGATCCTGGAAGAATTCACCGACGCGGAAGGAAAGCCGCTCTACGAAAAAGACAAGATGACGATCTGGCTGGAAAAACATCTTGGCGAAAAGGGAGCTCTGAACGTGATGCTCTACTTTTCTGTTGCTCTGGCCATTCTTATGACCGTGGGCGTCTTTATCATCCTGCCAACCTGGCTGATCAACGGAGCCAAGTCCTGGGGCGGCATACACAACGAAGTCGCCTTGAACTTAATGGAAGGCGCTGTGCGGATCGCTATGTTTGTCCTCTACGTCAAGCTCATATCGGGCATGGAAGACATTAAAAAAGTTTTTCAATACCATGGCGCGGAACACAAGACCATCCACTGCTACGAGAGCGGGCTGGAATTGACGCCAGAAAACGCCCAGACGTTCTACACGCTACATCCCCGGTGCGGGACCAGCTTTCTGATGTTTGTAATGATGCTCAGCCTGCTCATTTTTTCTCTGCTGGGTTGGCCGAGTCTGGCTGTCCGGATCCTGTCCCGCCTTTTGTTGATCCCGCTGATCGCAGGTCTTTCTTATGAGCTCCTGCAGTTCACCGGGCGGCATGACGGCCGGCTGGTGAAAGCGCTGAGCATGCCGGGCATCGCCTTGCAGAAACTGACGACGAAGGAACCCACACTGGATCAACTGGAAGTGGCCATAGTCGCCATGAAGGCAGTGATGTCTGCACAAGAGCGAGAAAAAGACCCTTTTATGAGCGAGTTGCAGGCCGGCCGGTATTGGGTCGGCACGCTGAATCAGGAAGGGTTGCTCCAAAAGGACGAAGACGCCACGGAGGCTTACCGAAAGCGAAAGACATCCCGGGGGCGTTCAAAATGACTTTGCGGGAGCTGCTGAACATCGGAACAGACCTCCTGAAAAAGCAAGGGAACGAGGATGCGGTCACCGAATCGGAGCTGTTGCTCTGCCATCTGCTGAACAAGGATCGGATCTATCTGTACGCCTATGCGCGGGAACCTGCAGATGAAGATCTCTGTCAGACATTTTTTGATCTGCTCCAGCGAAGAGCCGGGGGGACACCGCTGCAGTATATTTTAGGCACAGTGGAATTCATGGGCATTCCCTTAACTGTAAACGAGTCGGTCCTGATTCCCCGTCAGGATACGGAACTCCTGGCCGAGGAAGCACTGAAAGAGCTGTCAAAGCTGACCCGGCTCCTAAGGCATCACCAGATCCTGGATCTCTGCACCGGAAGCGGAGCTCTGGCCATTTCCATCGCCAAACTGGATCGCAAAGCCCGGGTGACTGCGGCGGATCTGTCGGAGGAGGCGCTGGAAGTGGCACGCAAGAATGCAGCGGTTGCCGGCGTGACCGATACGATCCATTTTTGTCAGGGAGACTTGTTTGAAGCGCTGGATGGACAGGGTCCTTTCGATTTGATCCTCTCCAATCCGCCCTATATCGCCACCGATGTGATCGACACCCTGGCGGTGGGGATCCGGGATCATGAACCTCGGATGGCTCTGGATGGAGGGACGGATGGACTGGATTTGATCCGGCGGATCCTGGAAGAGGCGCCCCGTCACATGAAGCCAGGCGGCCTGCTGCTCATGGAGATCGGCTACGATCAGGGGAATGTGGTGCGCGCACTGGCTCTGAGTCAGAAAAATCCCTTTATTCGTGCGCGGATCCTTCGGGATCTCAACGGAAATGATCGCGTCCTCAAGGCGCGGAAAGCACGATAAAAAGTGCTTGCATGGCCAATTGGTCTATGCTATTATATATAAGCGTTCATTTGGCGTACTCGTGTTTGGGATAAAAACGATTATCTCGAACATAGACGATAGATATGTTGGGAAGAAGGAGGAAAGAGACATGAAAGCAGAGATCCATCCCGATTACAAAGAGTGCAAAGTCACTTGTGCCTGCGGCAACGAATTTACGACACGGTCCACGAAGGACGAAATTCGTTTAGATGTTTGTTCTCAGTGCCATCCGTTCTTTACGGGACAGCAGAAATTTATTAATCGCGGCGGTCGTGTGGAAAAGTTCAAGAACAAGTACAATATCGACTGATCGTATGGCAGACCAAGCAAAAAGACCCGGACCGCAAGGCCGGGTTTTTGTATAATCAGGACAGGCGCGGAGGCCTATGGACAGAAACGAACTGAAAGTATTACCCGGCGGCAGGAGTGAAAATCTCTATGCCGACTACCGCTTTATCAGCGGTGAGATCACAGACACCCGATTGATGGGTGTTCTTGGCATGCACTTGCATTGGAAACTGCCCTACCCGGCAGCCGAGCCTCATCTTCATCAATACTACTATTACGACATCGAGGAATTGGGCCTGGAAACCTACCACACCTATGTCGGAGACGATCCGGTGACGGTAGAGCTGGCCTGCAAAAATCTCTTCGGTGGGTTGGGTGCAAAGATGAAATCCCTGAACGAGCGGGAGGGCCGCCATCTGGCTGCGGAATTCATCAACGAGACCCGAAGAAAACGGCTGACGCTGCCCGAGGAGGCGGTGGATCTGGAATTCATCACTAGGATGCCGGTCTTTCTGTCCCACGATGAGCAGGAAGAATTGATCTCAAAGATCTGTACCGATATCCACAGCGACGATCAGTTGATCCACTATTATCTGATGCGGGTGTTCGGCATGGACCTGAAAGGGGCTGCCTATCTTTGCGCGCCTGCATTCCTGTCTGCCGGGGGACCCCAGACGTTCCTCACGGAGCATTCCACATTCTTGCGCAACACCATCGAAGAATACCTGGACGAATCCGGCCGCCTTTCCTATCTTTGTGAATCGCTGGTGGAAACTGAGAACAAGCACTGGCTGGTGGTTTCGGAGCTGGAACTGTCGGAAGGCCGCATCATTTCTGCAAACAGAAAGTCCGCTTTTGAGATTTCCCTTTACGAAGCATCCATGATGCTCAGCCGGTGGGAGTATGTAACGGTCTACGAGATCTTAAAGGATCCCGACGACTTTGATATCGAATTCACCACCTACAGCCTGGGCGCCATGCGCACCGAACACGCCAACGGCGAAATGTTTATGGAATTCAAGAAGGACAACAGCCACGTGGACCAACGTGTATTCAATTTGAGCGATGATATCAACTGCCTTTATTATGTGACGGACTTCGGCCAGCTGATCCTGGCGGCCTACTCCCTGGAAGCCATCGGCGTGATGGAAGACCGGCTACACAGCAGCCCGCTGTCTTCAGCTGTCTTTCCCACAGCCCGGTATCAGTTCCAGGAACCGGTCCTCTACGAATTTGCCCAAAGCGATTATGAAGACTTTGAAGAATTTTTAAAGGCACTGAAATAAGGAGATATCAACATGGACGAAAGAATCCGGAAACTGTCAAATATTTTAGTCAACTACTCCACAAAGATCGAATCCGGCGACCGCTGCCTGATCGACTACTCCGGCACGGCGCCGCTGCCGCTGATCCGTCAGCTTGTAAGGGACGTGTATGCAGCCGGCGGCATTCCATTCGTCACAAGCAGAGAAGATTCTGTCACCCGGGAGATCCTTTTGGGCGCTAGAGAAGACCAGCTGGCGCTGATGAACGAAAACCAGCTGTCTTTCATGAAGGAAATGCAGGCTTATATCGCCGTTCGGGCCGGNNCTCAGCCCCGTTCTGGATTATCGTGTAAACAGCACCAAGTGGTGCGTTCTGCGCTATCCCAATGCGGCTATGGCACAGCTCGCAGGCATGAGTGTGGCTGCTTTTGAAGAATTCTATTACGATGTTTGTACCATGGATTATGCGGCGATGGACCATGCCATGGATGCGTTGGTGGATCAGATGGAACGGACGGATCAGGTTCGCCTTGTGGGGCCGGGCACCGACCTTTCCTTCAGCATACGGGGACAGCATGCCATCAAATGCGCCGGGAATATGAACATACCGGACGGCGAAGTCTTCACCGCGCCGGTGCTGGATTCCATGAACGGCTTCATCACCTACAATACGCCTTCTCTGGAGCAGGGCTTTACCTACGAAAATGTGCGCTTTGAGGTCGAAAACGGAAAGATCGTCAACGCGACGGCCAACGATACCCAGCGGATCAACAAGCTGTTGGATACCGACGAAGGCGCCCGCTATTTCGGCGAATTCGCCATTGGCGTCAATCCTTACATTCTTTCGCCTATGAAGGACATTCTCTTCGATGAAAAGATCAGCGGCAGCTTCCATCTGACGCCTGGTCGCTGCTACGAAGATGCCGACAACGGCAACTGCAGCTCCCTGCACTGGGATCTGGTCATGATCCAGCGTGCAGAGTGGGGTGGCGGTGAAATATACTTTGACGGCGAGCTGGTCCGCAAGGACGGTCTGTTCCTGCCCGCCGACCTTCTTCCGCTCAACCCGGAAAACCTGAAGTAGCTTCTGTCCGACAAATCCCCGCCGCTTGCGCAGCGGGGATTTTATTATAGAAAGTGCGCCCATATCACGCGTTCGATTTTCAACGCCGACAGCGGTGCCCCATCCCCATCACACGTTAGGATCAGATTGTCCCCAGGCCGGATCCCATTGACGTGATACATCTCCAGCTTTCGCTGCGTCGATCGGCGATACTCCTCTTTGCTCAGCAAGCCCAAATGCTCCCAGTACACCAACTCGCCGTCCAGCGGGTTGCGTGCGACAAAATCTGGATAAAAACGAAACGAACCCATTTCGATGGCAGGCTCGTATTTAAACGGAATCTCGAACCGTGCCAGTTGCGTCGCGATGATCATTTCGGACTTGGATCGGTACATTCCACCCGCTGCTTGATATATCAGTCGCTCCGGAAACGAAGTGTTCTGCCTTTCCGGAATTGCCGTCCAGGCTGCATCCTCCGACTGAGGAGCAAGCTTCTGAAATTGCAGGCAGATTCCCTCGTATCCTTTCCCCAGCCGGCGTTCAATCTGTAGTGGATCAAAGACTTCTTGCCCATCCATGCATTGTTTGATCATGCGGATGCTTTTTTTTAGAATCGGTATGCATGCAAGCACATAAGCTTTCAGCTTCAATTGTCGAATCAATTCTGCATCTTCATCATGTAGATTTCTGCGGTTGATTTTCCCTGTGGAGGGGTCTATGCAGTGATAATATTTTCTGAGGTTGCCGTTGCGAACCTTGCGTATGCTGACATGTCCTGCTGGCCCGGATTCGACATATTTTTCGTACTGCCGAAGCAGTTCTCTGCGAAATTGAAGCTCTCTTTCGATTAATCGAATACTATCAGCCAATGGGATTCTCCTTATTGATTAAAGCGGTTCGATGAAACAACGACTTATGGGTTTAAGTGAAAAGGGGACAGTTGCTATGGTAAATTATGGTAATTATAACATAGTGTAACCTCAATCGTACAAAAATTACCACATTTTAGAAAAATAGTTCGCCGCTGCCCAATTTCTACCCGCCATTGTGCAATTTTCGCCCGGAAACAGTGCCGTAGGAACCAAATGGTTCCTCT
>DPKU01000180.1 GCA_003542355.1 Clostridiales bacterium
TTGAGCGGTTCGATCACAGCATCCAATGTTCGGTTGAATCCTGCGATGATATCTTTATATCCGCCCTGGAACAACTCGACGTTGCCGCGGTTGGAAAGATTCCCCGCTGTTGCGGCTTCCGTCATCCGTTCTGCTTCTGCAACAAGGGTCCGCAGCATCACGGCTACGGCATTCATGCTATATGCCAGCTTGTCTTTATCGGAACGCGGCTTGATTTCTACCTGCAGATCGCCGGCAGCAATACGGTCTGCTTCGTCCGCCTGATTTCGTATGCTGTCGGTCATTTTCTGAAAGGATCCCATCAGCTTGCCGACTTCATCTTCCGAAGCGATCTCAATATCAAAATCTGTATCCCCCAGGGCGATGGCATCTGCCACCTGTGACAGTCTTTGCAAGGGCGCGGACAGACTCTTTCGCAGAAAGAATATGATCAATACGGTAAATAGCACAAGGATCGCAGCCGCCATCAAAACAACTTGGATCACTGTGTTTCGAATCTGGGCATTGGTGGCAGCCATGGACTTTCCGGCAAAGATCAGTCCAACGGACTCTCCGTTCGCATCAAGCATCGGCCGGTAGGCAGTGACGTAGGGCATTCCCAGAATGTCAGCCTTTCCGTAGTATTCTTGTTTTTGACCCAGTACGATTTCTGCGATGGCGGGATCAAGGGTCGTGCCCAGCAGTCTTTCTCCATTCTGGACAATGGTCGTCGAGGTTCGGACATCACCGGAAAAAATGGTAACGTCGGTATCATACAGACTCTTTACCATATCGACCAGCGCATTGTTGCTCAGCGAGTATCCACCCGAAATCGTGCCCAGCAGCTGACCGGCAGAACCTCTGACCGGAACGCCGGCCCAAAGGAAGAATTGATTATCCTCCGTTGCCTTGAAGCCCACTTCTTTTTGTCCGGCAAGCGCCGACTGGATGATCTTTTCTCCGGACAGATCTCCGCTGAACTGATCATAAGAGTCTGTTTGATGAATCACATTGCCGGCCAGATCGGTGATGACAACAAAATCCAGATCCGTGTAGGCGGCGTAATCCCGGACCACCGACTTGAGATACCCGCTGCTATTGACCTCGAGTGCGTTGATGATCCCGGCAGTCTTTGACAATTGCAGCACATAGTTCAAAGAAGATTCCCGCTGAACCGCTAATCGCTCGTCGATGGCCTCGAGGCTAAAAGCAGACTGTCTTTGCGCGACATCCTGGTTGTAGTCCTGATAGGACCAGATGGACCTCCCCACCGAAATGGTCAAGGCCAGCACCATGCTTGCCACAAAAACAATGATTACTTTTGCCGTGATCGTACGATTTAAAAACCACTTGAACAACATGAAATTTTTCATGTATTTTCCCTCCTGCGCCTTATTAATTATTGATTATTATGACGAGAAGCAGATAATTTTATGCCTTACTGTTAATCAATATCGGCCAATCAGAGGAAATCTTTAGCATCAGCTTCCAAATATTTGTTTTGCTGGAAGATGGAGCTCGCCTTCGAACAATTGCCGGGCATACCGGACGGTATCCATGGCCGTTGCCGCATAGCAGTCTGCGCCCATGCTTCCGGCATATTCTTCGGTGAGGACCGCGCCGCCCACAACGATGCGGCAATCCGGGCGATTCTGCTTCAGAAGCGCGATCGTGGCCTTCATGGCGGGCAGCGTAGTCGTCATCAGCGCGCTGAGGCCAACCAGCTTTGCATCTTCCGACACAACGGCTGCCACAACGACTTCCGGCGGAACATCCTTTCCCAGATCGATGACCCGATATCCGTAGTTTTCCAGCAGCGTCTTTGCAATGTTCTTTCCGATATCGTGAATGTCGTTTTGGACGGTCGCCAGAACGACTGCCGGCCCCCGGACCGCTGCGGCCGGCATGCTTTTTCTGATCTCGTCAAAAGCGGCTTTGGACGCCTGGGCGCTCATGATCAGCTGGGGCAGAAAAATAACGTCGGCTTCGAAATCCCGGCCTGCCTCGTCCAGCGCCGGCAGGATCTGGCTGTTGATCAGTTCCAGTGGGGAATGATCGACCAATCCCCTTCGGGCAGCGAGGATCGCCTCGTCGAACAGACCGTCTGTAATGGCCGCACGAAGGCTTCGGTCACGATGCTCCGCTTTCGCCGCCTGCACAGCAGTGTCCGGCTTCCCCCCGGAAGTTTCTGTTGCCTGGCGAATATACGCGCTGCAATGGGCGTCCAACCCCGCCAAAGCCATATAACTGCAGTACGCCTCCTGGATTTCCGGCGAACATGGATTCAGGATAGCAGCATCCAGGCCCTTCGCCAAAGCCATGGTCAGAAAAGCAGCTGTGATCCGGTCACGTTCGGGCAAGCCAAAGGAAATGTTTGACACCCCCAGCAGGCAGGCGCAGTTCAGGCGATCCCGGATCAGGCGGACCGCTTCCAGCGCCACAGCAGCCGCCTCCGGCTCTGCCGTAATGGTCATCGCCAACGGATCAAAGATCAGATCCCGGGAAGGGATCCCGCAAGCCTCCGCATACAGAAAAATCCTTTCCGCAATGGCCAGTCTGCCTTGGGCGCTTCCGGGGATCCCTTCCTCATCCAAGGTTAAGCATACGACCACGCCGCCGTACTTCTTAACAAGCGGAAACACCGCATCCATGCTGCGGATGCTCCCATTGACGGAGTTGATCATCGGCTTGCCATTGTAAACGCGCAGCGCCTGCTCCATAGCCGTAATGTCGGCAGTGTCCAGCTGCAGCGGCAGATCGCAGCTCCGTTGTATTTTTTCCACACAGCTCTTTAAAAGAGCCGGCTCATCGGATCCGGGCAACCCTACGTTCACATCCAGCACGTGCGCGCCGCAGGACTTCTGATTCAGCGCTTCTTTGACCACATACTCGAGATCCTGGTGTCGCAGCGCTTCCTGAAGCTGCTTGCGGCCTGTCGGGTTGATGCGCTCTCCGATCAGGACAGGTCGTGTCCCGAAGGTGACCGTTTTCGAATAGGAGCTGATCATCGCGGGCCTGTCCGGGCGTGCAGGACCGGCAGGGGCCGGTGTAATGCTCCGGGTTGCCTTGACACGAGCTTTAATGTGGGCCGGCGTGGTTCCGCAGCACCCCCCCACGATGGCAGCGCCCTGTTGGATGATATGCGTCATAGTTCGTGCAAATGCGTCGGGAGATACATCATACACAGGCTCTCCTTCACCTGAATGCGGAAGACCCGCATTGGGCTTGACAATGACGGGCAGCAAAGAAGAAGCCATGAAATCCGGCAGCAAGGTCAGCATCTGCTCCGGACCCAGAGAGCAGTTCATGCCCAAAGCGTCAACGCCCAGTCCTTGAAGAATGGTTGTCATGACCTCTGGCGTTGCGCCGCTTTGAGTCCTTCCGTTCTGCTGATAGGCGTTGCTTACGAAAACAGGCAGACTGCTGTTTTCTTTTGCGGCCAGGACCGCCGCTTTCGTTTCATAGCTGTCTCCCAGCGTTTCAA
>DPKU01000073.1 GCA_003542355.1 Clostridiales bacterium
GATTTTGTCTTCGCCTGGAATACAGCGCAGATCCAGGTGATGCCGGCAGAAGATGCTGTTCGGATCCTGTATGGCACAGAATTATCCCAGGCGGAAGACAAAATGGCCTTTCTCGAAGAAAAAACGGACGATTATAAAGAAAAGGCTGGCATGAGCGCTTTTCTTGCCAGAGGCTATGTGGATAAGATCATCTCCCCGGCCGATACGCGAAAAT
Source organism: Clostridiales bacterium (assembly GCA_003542355.1). Taxonomy (GTDB): domain Bacteria; phylum Bacillota; class Clostridia; order Peptostreptococcales; family Anaerovoracaceae; genus UBA10908. Next base: position 215 of record DPKU01000073.1, read on the forward strand.
ATGTGATCGGAGCGCTGGAAATGCTCTCCGACAAACGGGATTACTAAGGAGATCGAAAAATGACACTGGCAGAGATTTTCACGAAAGCGATCATGAACACGATATTGGGGATGGGCGTTGTATTTTCTGTGCTCATTTTTATTTCGTTCATCATATCACTGTTCAAATATCTTCCCGGCCTGCTTGAGGGGCGAAAAAACAAGAAACAGCCGGTCGATGTCGCGGCTCTGTCGGAGCCGGAGGAAACGATATCGGGTGATCCGGTGCTGGCTGCGGTGATCACTGCAGCGGTCCACGCATTTTTGAACGAAGAAACTGTCACAACGGATGCATATGTAGTACGGTCGATCCGACGCATCTGATCCGCCAGACATTCAATAGTATCAAAAACTTTTATCAAAGGAGATAACGATGGAAACGTATTCGGTAACAGTCAACGGAATCACCTACGAAGTACAGGTGGAAAAGAAGGGTAGCACCAGCGCGTCTGCGTCTGTTCCCAGGGCATCTGCCGCTCCGGCTCCCCAGGAAGCGAAAAAAACGACTTCGGTCTCAGTCGAAGGAGAAAGGATCACAGCCGGCGCAGCCGGCAAGGTCTGGAAGATTGTTGTGGTCGAAGGCCAGACCGTTAAGTCCGGCGACACGATCGTGATCCTGGAAGCCATGAAAATGGAGATCCCTGTGGTCGCCCCCAGAAACGGTGTGATCGGTCAGATCGTCATCTCCGAAGGAAGTCCCGTGGAAGCCGGAGACCTGCTGGCGACCATCAATTGACGGAAGATGCTTTCGACGTGCACCGTATAACGGAGGACAACTGTGAGTTATATCAGTGAAACACTGGGAAATTTACTGCAGCAGACTGCTTTTCTCAACCTGAGCGTGGGAAATCTGGTGATGATCATCGTAGCTTGCGGATTCTTGTATCTGGCGATCGCCAAGGGATATGAGCCGCTTCTGCTGGTGCCCATCGCTTTCGGAATGCTGCTGGTGAACATCTATCCCCCGATCATGGATGCAGGGGGCTTGCTTCATTATTTTTATCTGCTGGACGAGTGGGCGATCCTGCCATCACTTATATTCATGGGTGTTGGCGCATTGACGGACTTCGGCCCGCTCATCGCCAATCCCAAGAGCTTTTTGCTGGGTGCTGCGGCCCAATTCGGCATTTATGCCGCATACATGGGGGCGATGCTCCTGGGCTTTGAAGACAAAGCTGCTGCTGCCATTTCCATCATCGGAGGCGCTGATGGTCCAACATCCATCTTTCTGGCAAGCAAGCTGGGCCAGGTGGCTCTGATGGGACCCATCGCCGTGGCGGCGTATTCCTATATGGCCCTGGTTCCGATCATTCAGCCCCCCATCATGAAAGCACTGACAACCAAAGAAGAGCGCATGATCAAAATGGATCAGCTCCGACACGTGAGCAAGGTGGAAAGGATCTGTTTTCCCATCGTGGTCACGGTCGTGGTGTGTTCCATTTTGCCCTCCACCGCGCCATTGGTGGGCATGCTGATGCTGGGGAATCTGTTCCGGGAAAGCGGCGTCGTTCGCCAGCTGACAGAAACCGCATCCAACGCACTCATGTATATCGTAGTAATCCTGCTTGGGACATCTGTTGGTGCCACTACTTCCGCAGAAGCATTTCTGAACTTGTCCACGATCAAGATCGTCGTTTTGGGGCTGGTCGCCTTTTCTTTCGGGACCGCATCCGGGGTCATATTCGGCAAGATCATGTGCAAGCTCAGCGGTGGCAAAGTCAATCCGCTCATCGGATCAGCCGGCGTTTCAGCCGTGCCCATGGCGGCCAGAGTATCACAAAAAGTCGGTGCTGAGGCAGATCCCACCAACTTTTTACTCATGCATGCAATGGGGCCCAATGTAGCAGGGGTCATCGGAACCGCTATTGCAGCCGGTACGTTCATGGCGATGTTCGGCGTTCGGTAGAAATAGAGGAGAGTACAATGAATCAAGTAGAGAAGAAACCGGTAAAAATTACCGAGACCATACTGCGGGATGCTCATCAATCGCTGATCGCCACCCGCATGAGCACCGAAGAAATGCTTCCGATCCTGGAAAAAATGGATCGGATCGGCTATTATTCAGTGGAATGCTGGGGCGGCGCAACTTTCGATGCATCCTTGCGCTTTCTGAAGGAAGATCCCTGGGATCGACTGCGGATGCTCAAAAAAGGATTTCAGAATACCAAGCTGCAGATGTTGCTGCGGGGCCAGAATATTCTTGGGTATCGCCATTATGCCGACGATGTAGTGGCGTACTTTGTTCAGAAGTCCATCGCCAACGGCATCGATATCATGCGGATCTTCGATGCGTTCAATGACTTGCGGAACCTGGAAACCGCAGTGCGCGCCACAAAAAAAGAAGGAGCTCATGCGCAGATCGCCTTGTGCTACACCTTGGGGGATGCTTATACGCTGGACTATTGGAAAGATCTGGTTTGCCGCATCAGCGAAATGGGCGCGGACTCCATCTGTATCAAAGATATGGCTGGGTTGTTGCTGCCTTATGCCGCCGAAGAACTGGTCCGGGCATTGAAAGAAACCTCTGAGATCCCCATCGACATTCACAGCCATTGCACAAGTGGAGTGGCACCCATTTCATATCTGAAAGCCATCGAGGCCGGATGCGATATCATCGATACCGCTATGTCTCCGTTCGCTATGGGCACCAGCCAGCCAGCCACGGAGATCATGGTGGAAACACTGAAGGGGACTCCTTACGATACGGGTCTGGACCAGGTTCTTCTGGCCGAGATCGCAGATTATTTCCGGCCGTTCCAGGAAAATGCGTTGGAAACAGGTCTCCTGAATCCCAAGATGATGGGTGTGGATATCAAAACACTGCTGTATCAGGTTCCCGGCGGCATGCTGTCCAATCTGGTTTCCCAACTGGCAGAGCAAAATGCTTCGGATAGATATTACGAAGTGCTTGCAGAGATCCCAAGAGTACGCAAAGAACTTGGCGAACCGCCTCTTGTAACGCCCTCTTCTCAAATCGTCGGTACCCAGGCGCTCTTCAATGTGCTGACGGGAGAGCGCTATAAAATCGTGACGAAGGAAACCAAAGCTGTACTCATGGGTGAATACGGCCAGACAGTAAAGCCTTTTGATCCGGAAATACAAAAGAAAGTCATTGGCGACGCCGTGCCGATGACGCACCGGCCGGCGGATGATCTGGCACCGGAGATGGAAAAATTGGAGAAGGAGATGGCCGAATGGAAACAGCAGGATGAAGACGTTTTGTCCTATGCGTTGTTTCCGCAGGTTGCCCTGGATTATTTTAAGTATCGCAAAGCGCAGCAGGACGGCATCGATCTGTCTATGGCAGATATGGAAAACGGAGCCTATCCGGTATAGCAGCGGTCTGAGCCATGCGGAAGCTGGAATATGGATCGCAAGAAGGAGGTTATGATCATGAAAAAAGAAATCATCTCAACGACGAAAGCACCAGCGCCTGTGGGCCCCTATTCAAACGTTGTCAAGTATGGGAACATGCTGTTTATCTCGGGTATGGCATCCGAGGACGCAACGACTGGAGAGATCCTTCACGGGACAGTGGCTGAGCAGACAGAGAACATCATGAAAAATATCAAAGCGATCCTGGAGGATGTGGGCAGCAGTATGGGCATGGTGCTCAAGTGCAGCATTCATATGACACGGGCGGAGTATTTTTCGGAAATGAACCAGGTCTATGCTTCTTATTTTGACAAAGCTGACGGCTATCCCGCCAGAGTTACGACTTTCGGCTCAGAAATGTATGACGGGCTGGATGTGGAGATCGATGTGATCGCCGGCATCGAAGAGTGATCGGATAAAAAAAAATCCCGGGTGATCCCGGGATTTTTTAATGCAATTACTGTGCTGCGTTCAATTCCTCGTTGATGGCTTTCGCGGCGCATTTGCCGGCGCCCATGGCCAGAATGACTGTTGCCGCACCGGTTACGGCGTCTCCGCCGGCATAGATGTGATCTCTGCTGGTCTTGCCGGAAGGATCCTCGGCAACGATCCCGCCCCATTTCTGGGTTTCCAGACCTTTGGTCGTGGATTTGATCAGGGGATTCGGGGAAGTCCCGATGGCCATGATCACCGTATCCAAGGGGATGGTCCACTCAGAGCCCTCTACGGGTACCGGCCGTCTTCTGCCTGAATCATCCGGTTCGCCCAGCTCCATTTTCAGGCACTCGATGCCTGTCACGCAGAGTTGTTCGTCGCCCAGGATCCGGACCGGATTGTTGAGAAGCTTGAAAATGATACCTTCTTCTTTGGCATGTTCCACTTCTTCCGCTCTTGCCGGAAGTTCTTCTTCCGACCGCCGGTAGATGATGTATACCTCTTCGGCGCCCAGACGCTTGGCACAGCGCGCTGCATCCATCGCTACGTTGCCGCCGCCTACAACAGCGACCTTGTTGCTCTTCTTGATCGGCGTCGCAGTATCGGGCCGGTAGGCTTTCATTAAATTGACACGCGTCAAATACTCGTTGGCAGAATAAACACCTTTGAGATTTTCTCCCGGAATATGCATAAATGTGGGAAGGCCGGCCCCCGAACCGATAAAGACTGCCTCGAAGCCCTGTTCCTCCAAAAGCTCATCGACGCTCAGCGACTTTCCGATGACCATGTTGGTCCGGATGGTGACGCCGAGCTCTTTCAACACATCGATCTCTTTTTGAACGATGGCTTTGGGAAGTCTGAACTCCGGAATGCCATACACCAATACGCCGCCTGCGGTATGCAGCGCTTCGAAGATGGTGACATCGTAGCCTTTTTTTGCCAGATCGCCGGCACAGGTAAGTCCGGCAGGGCCCGAGCCGACCACGGCGACTTTGTGGCCGTTGGATTCCGGTTTAACAGGCTTTTCTTTCACTTTCTCGATATGGCGGTCTGCCACGAAGCGTTCGAGGCGGCCGATGCCTACCGGTTCGCCTTTGATCCCTCGAACGCAGACCAGTTCACACTGTGTTTCCTGGGGGCAGACTCTGCCGCATACTGCGGGAAGGGAACTGTCATTGGCAATGATCTGATACGCCTCTTCGAATTCTCCCTGCGCAGTTTTCATGATAAACGCCGGGATGTTGATTTCAACAGGACATCCGGCGATACAGGGTCTGTGTTTGCAGTTGAGACAACGAGTGGCTTCGTCCAGGGCTTGCTCTTCGCTGTAACCCAGCGCAACTTCCTGGAAATTGCAGTTTCTCACATTGGGATCCTGGGCTGGCATTTCATTTTTTTTCAAGCTCATGTTGGCCATTTTATTTCACCTCCATCTTGTAAAGATTGCAGACATCTTCGTGGCATTTCTGCTCGAAATCCCGATACATCATACCTCTTTGCATCGCTTCGTCAAAATTCACCTGATGCCCGTCAAAATCGGGTCCATCCACACAGGCAAACTTTGTTTCTCCGCCTACAGTCAGGCGGCAGCAGCCACACATGCCCGTCCCGTCAATCATGATGGAGTTCATGCTTACGACGGTCTTGACCTCGTATTTTTTTGTCAACAGACTGACGAATTTCATCATGATGACCGGTCCGATGGCGATGACTTCGTCGTAGTGCTCGCCAGCATCCAGCAAGCTTTTCAGCGCATCGGTCACCAGGCCTTTTTCGCCATAGCTTCCATCATCGGTGACCATGATCATCCGGTCGCTGACTTTTTTGAATTCGTCTTCCAGTATGACCAGATCCTTCGTTTTAAATCCAACGATGGAATGAACAACAGTACCTTGCTCGTGCAGTTTTTTTGCGATGGGGTAAGCGATGGCAGATCCTACGCCTCCGCCCACCACAGCGACTTTTTTAAGCCCCTCCACATGAGACGGTACGCCCAGCGGACCTACCAAGTCCTGCAGAGATTCCCCCTCTTGCTTGTGATTCAGGGCCTCTGTCGTTGCTCCGACGATTTGGAATATGATGGTGATGGAGCCCTTCTCTCGGTCGAAATCGGCGATGGTGAGAGGTATTCTCTCTCCATTTTCGTCCACGCGAAGCATCACGAACTGCCCGGGCTCGCCTTTTGCGGCGATTGGGGGCGCATCGATCTCCATCATAGTTACTGTGGGGTTCAGATTCACCTTCTTTAAAATTTTATACACTGTATATCCTCCTTAACGATTTTTTCCTGACAGAGCCTTAACTCACCTTAGATATTCAGGAAAATGAATTATGTTATTTTATCACATGAGGAAAAAGATTGAAACCCTTCATTTAAGACAATAAATGACAAAAATGTAAAATAAAGCTTGACAAGATGCAAGGCCTTGTGTATGATAATGGAAGAAAATGGAAATGGAGGTGCGGATGAAACGAAAAACCGCAATGGGGATATTGTTGATGTTGTTGAGCTTCGGTTTGCTGGTTTTTTGGGAGACGCACGGAAGAAATGCGTTGCTCTTATCTCCGGTCCTGGCAGCCTCCAGGGATATAGTGGCCGGAGAAACCGTACTTCCTCAAGACGTGACAACGATCTACGTATTGCCGCAGAATGTGGTGCAGGGCGCTCTGCTGCCGGAAGCAGCGGAACAGCTGCTGGGAAATACATCCGTGTATCCACTTGGCAGAAATCAGCAGCTGACCGCTTCACTATTCAGGGATGAACAGGATGTCTTTCGGGGCGATCAATCGATTTTTCCCATCTCAGAGCATTGGATCGGATCCATGAGCTGTATGATCCGCCCGGGAGATGTGGTGCGTTTGATCTCAGCTTCATCGGAAAAAGACCTGGGCTCCCACCGGGTTGCTTGCGTGGTGGATCACAGCGGAAAAGCGATTCATGAAACTGCTGTGGAACACGGCGATGTGCTGGACCGCTATACAGATGCAGAGCCTGCTGCGAGCTTGGAGATCATCTGCACGCCGGAAGAATATAAAGCGATTTTTCAAAACCAGTCAGAAGCCGGACCACGGGATCTGATCATCTACATGGAGGGAGGATTATGAGCGGCATTTATACTTTTTTCGGTGTGGACCATAAGTGCGGAACATCCATGCTGTGCCAGTCGATCGCCGAGCTTATTTCCAAAGAGATGCCCGATTGGAAAATCCTTGTGATCCACACCGAAGGGGCGCCTGGAACAGATTATGCAGCAGGCGCCAAAGAGTCGATGGAAAGGATACGCCCGGAGCTTGCAGAAGGGCTGGTCGACATCCAGGATATCATGGCAAGGTCAAAATGGCAGAACAATCTATATTTAATATCAGGAGCCGATCCGCTGGAAGGGGATGGAAAATATCATCCAAATCTTTCGGATCACCTCCTTCGGCAATTAAAAGGATGCTTTGATCTGATCCTGTGCGACAGCGGCAGTCAGATCGATCACGGTCTGGCGCTGGGCTCGCTCTTTGCCTCCGACGGTATATTTCTGGTAATGATACAGGCAGAAAGTGCAATAAGACGATTCGAACGCCTCCTCCCGCTTTACCACAAGCTCAACGTAGCCACTTTGGGTTGTCTCATCAATCGATTTCAGGATAAAAATCCTTATACTGTGGGATATCTGCGAGAGCGGTTGGATCGATTTGCGGGCGACTTCTACACCGTAGGAGAATCGTCGCTGGGCATGGTTGCTGAGGCAGAAGGAAGGTCCTTGATCCATTATCGGGATAAAGTGTTTGGGAAAGATGTTTGCAGCGCAGCCAATCTTATTCTAAGTGACATCGGCGCTGCACCGATCGGAGAGAGAGTTAAAAATCCATGGAACCTTTTGAAATTCAGGAATACATCAAAAATAGAGTGCTAGCGAATGGGCTGTCTTCTCTCGAACCTTCCAAAGGGCTGGAATTTTATGAATTGTGCGCACAGATCAAGACAGCGTTCTTCGCCGAATGGGAAAAGGAAGAGAATGCCAAATCCATGCTGGATATACAAAAAAAAGCCATCATTGGGTATGAGAAGGAGACTTCCTATTTCAAGGACAGGATCGAAGCGCTGATCCACCGGATGGATGCTGTCGATACGCCATTTCCCAGTTGGTACAGAGATCTGGCGGATGGCGTCTATCAGGAAAATTGGGGGCTGGCCGGGATCAGTGAATGGTGCACGCCTGGGTTTGTGCACAGCAGTTCGGCAAAGATCATAGGGGATCGGATCTACTTCATGGAAGAAGGGAAAATGGTCCTAAAGCCTCAGCAGATATCCAAAGTCAGGAGAGATCAGCTGATACGGGCATTTCTTCTGCTGAACCCCGAGGAGCGATTGGATAAAGTCTATCACGAGACGTATTTGCTGGATGGGACACGGGTAACGATCTTTGCAGAGCCTATGGCAAAAAAAGGGCAGGATGCCATTGTATTTCGTCGATATATCGTGCCGATCCTCAGCTTTGAGGAACAAGTCCGGCGCAAGACCATTCCCCGGGAATCGATCCCGCTGTTTCGTCACATGGTTAAAATCGGATTCAATGTCGTATTTCTGGGAGCGGTACGAACGGCCAAAACCACGTTTCTCACAACATGGCAGAGCTACGAAGATCCTTCTTTGGAAGGTGTCATGGTGGAAACCGACCCCGAAATACCTTTGCATATCATTTTACCGAAGGCGCCTATTCTTCAGTTGATTGCCGATGGGCAGGAACTGCTAAGGATATCCAAAAGCCTGCTTCGAAGCGATGCTGACTACTTCATCCTGGCGGAGGCAAGAGATGGTGTCGCTTTGAACACGGCTGTCAAGATCGCCGGGAAAGGAACGAAACGGCTGAAATTGACATTTCACTCCGGCGATCC
>DPKU01000086.1 GCA_003542355.1 Clostridiales bacterium
CTGAACGGCTTTCTGCCGCCGCCCCGGACTTCTCCACGGGTCTTTGCGGACTGTGTGCCCTGTCTCTGATTGGCCAGGTAATTTTTAATGACTGCGTGGACCGCATATTCATTGGGCTCGATTCCGAAGATCTCATCGCTCAGATCCAGCGTTCCGGCTTCGGCGCCGGCCATTGTCAACATAGTAATTTTTGCCATTGGACTTCCTCCTTCCTACTTCGTTATTTGGCGTCCTGTCCCTTGACTGCATACCGGATGCGGAGTATTCCGCCTTTGCCTCCGGGGACAGCACCTTTCACGAGCATCAGGTTTCTGTCTGCAATCACTTTTACGAGTTCGACGTTTTGTACGGTAACGGTATCTCTTCCCATTCTTCCGGGACCGTCGTTGCCCTTAAAGACTCTGGACGGATAGGTGCCTGCGGCCAGTGCGCCGGGCAGTCTCTTGTGCTTGGATCCGTGGGTCATTGGGCCGCGGTGATGATTGTGTCGCTTGATGTTGCCCTGGGTCCCTTTTCCCTTGGAAATACCGGTGACGTCCAGCTTCTTGCCTTCTTCGAAATCGGCAGCGGTTATGATCTGTCCGGTTTCGTATGCATCGCCTGTTTCGTTTTTGAACTCGGCCAGATGTTTTTTGTAGGAAGCTCCGGCTTTGTCGAAGTGTCCTTTTTCCGGTTTGTTGACTCTCTGCACTTTCTTGTCTTCGAAACCGATCTGTATGCCGTTATAGCCATCGGTCTCTACGGTCTTGACTTGCGTGACCACAACGGGTCCGGCTTCGATTACCGTTACGGGAATCACTTCTCCCGACTCGGAAAAAATCTGGGTCATGCCAATCTTTTTTCCCAAAATGGTTTTCATGCTTGTTTCCTCCTAAGTTCTTACAGCGGATTACGATTCGTAATCATACTAAGTCCATTAGTAATCTATCGTTACTTTCTGTACTTACAATTTGATTTCGATGTCCACACCGGCGGGCATATCCAGCTTCATGAGTGCATCGATGGTCTTGGGGGTGGGGCTCAGGATGTCGATCAGACGTTTGTGGGTCCTCTGTTCGAACTGCTCCCGGCTGTCCTTGTACTTATGAACGGCCCGTAAGATCGTGACGATCTCCTTCTCGGTGGGGAGAGGGATGGGTCCGGATACTTCGGCGCCGGTCTTCCTGGCAGTATCCACGATGCGTTCTGCGGACTGATCCAAAGACTTGTGGTCGTAAGCTTTGAGTCTGATCCTGATTTTCTGACTGCTCATTGATTTTCCTCCTTGTTTGCTTGCGGAATCTCTTTCCACATTTACTTTCGTACATTTTCGCTATTCTGTACGAGGTCGCTTCCCGTTGATTTGCTTTGAGTTACAGTCTCAGACGACCTTTGCCGTCCTCTTTACACGCTACCGTGTGTTCGGTGCTTGTTCACTCAAAACAAAACGGCGAGAACTCCTTCGCCTGCCTCTTGGGGCAGACTATTCTCGGCAGAAATTACCTGATAGCTCAGCAACTTCCTGCTTCTTCGCCAGGCATTTCCGTGCATTTTCAGCCTTTCCGTGCCTTAAGCAAGCTTTAATAGAATACTACAGAGGTTTTACGAATGCAAGAACTTTTTATAATATTTTCTGTTTTTTTTACAAATTTTTTCTGACTGCTAAAAGGTTTAGATTTCAATGGTTACAAGACTTTTATTTTTGCGCGGAGTAGCTCTCGTGCAGCAGTTTTTATGCACACGCTACCGTGCGTTCCTTTATTATCCAAAGGTAGCGGGATCTTGATGGGATGGTTTGACCAATCCCATCTCATATCGGTTCAGAATCGGCATCATCGCATCACAGATCTGTTCCTCCGGACAGGAAGAGGGGCAACAGATGCCAAGCGTGAGCCTGGCTGCTTCCGGCGTCATTTCGATCATACCCGCATTCAGGATAAGCGGACCGGACGCTGGATCGGAAAAAGCCAGTCCGAGGGCAGCGCCATTGGTCTCGAAGTGGATATAGGTGTTATAAAAATCAAAAAAGTCCTTGATTTCATCTCCAGCAAAAGGAAGCGATCCGGCCAGTTCGATCAGGATCGATATGGCATTGCGCTCTTCTTCCGGCCCGCCGCTTCGGGCAGAGATCTCCAGGCTCTTTCCCCGGGTGCGATGGTCCACATCATCTCCCGTTTCTTTTTTGTATGCTGCGATCCTTTGACGAATGTCAATGTAATCCGGCGCCATTAGAAGAAGCTTCGCCTCTTCGGGCATCGCCTGGGGCGCCTGTCCGCCTTTCAGGCTGCGAAACCGTATGCCGGGAATGCCGGGCAGAACGGGTGTGAATTTTCTCGCAATGTCCAGGGTCAGTGTGTCAAATCCATCATTCATTCGGATCCGTACTCATAGTGATACAAGTACTTCCCTCCTATCAATTCGATCATGTCTGTGAGAGCTTCCTCGGCCCTGGCTCCGTGCCCGGAGGCCAAAAGCTCCGGATTTTCATGATAATCGCCCACCAGCGGAATGATCGCATAGTACGCTTTTCCATTCTTGCTGTACTTTTCGACCCAGGTGGGTATAAACTCCGTATCGATTTCTTTGATATAGCCTTCGTCCAGATCGTAGGTGAGACGCACCGAGGCGATCATCCCCTGTTCTGTGTACCGATTGTCTAAAGTCTCTTGTCTTTGGTTGGAGATAAAATTACCCATGGAATAGAATACCGGTACGACTCTGGTGCGGAGCTGCGGCCCTTCATCGACGATGGGTTCTTCTTCCGGTTCCGGCAAGCCGATGCCGAATTTATGGCGAAAATGGAGGATCCAGCTCTCCTCAGAGTCCGGAAGCGCTTCCGCCGGCGGTGCAGGTACGATCTCCTCTTCCAGCAGGATCTCCTCGATCCCCTGAACCACATGTGGATGGGATGCAAAGATGATGTCCGTCCCTGCCTGCGCTACCCGAAGCGCCATCTCCTTCTCGATCCTGCCTGCATTCCGCTGATACTCATTGCCCCAGTGAAAATAGGTGATCACGATATCTGCACCCTGTTTCCGGACCGATGCGATGTCGTCGGTGATCTTCTGAATATCTTCTTCCAGCTCATAATAGCGAAAGGAATTGATCCGCTCCGCAGCGCCGGCAGGCATGATGCTGCCGTTGAGCGTGCGATGGCCATTATACAGGCTTGTCTCATAGGTATAGGCAACAATACCTACGTTCAACTCACCCACAGGAACGATCAATGTGCGCTCCCCGCCTTCGCTGTAGGCGCCTGCAGTGCTGAGGCCTGCTTCGCTCAGCACCTGAAGGCTGCGCTCCAGACCTGCGAGCTTCGTATCCAGAATGTGATTGTTGGAAAAGAGAGCTACATCAAAACCGGCTTTTGCAATGTCGAAGGCAAGCTGATCCGGAGAATTGAAATAAGGATATCCTTTATAATCTCCATCGCCCAGGAAGGTGGTTTCCATGTTGCACAAAGATAAATCGGCTTCCTTTATATATTCCTGGACGTATTCATAGTCGCTTGAAAAGTCATACGCCCCCGTTGCGGAATCGTAATTGGCGATCAGCTGAGACAGATGGCCCATCACGTCGCCCGCGCAGCGGATGGTCAGCTCTGCGGATCGGGGTTCGGGCTCCGTCCCGGGGGCCTCTTCGGGCAATGGAAAAAACAACAGCAGTCCAAAAACAGCAACAACCAGGCAGAATGCTGCCAGGAGGATTCTGCCGGTTCGCTTTTTCTTTTTTCTATTCATGTGTCACGCCTTTCCGGATCAGGCGACAGATTCTACGGCTTTGATCTCGGGATACTGCTCGCGAAGGAGCGTTTCGATCCCCTGCTTGATGGTCATCTGGGAATAGGGGCATCCGGCACAATGACCTTTCAGTCTGACCAGAACGACCTGGTCTTCGGTATATTCCACAAATTCCACGTCTCCGCCGTCTCTTTGCAGGAACGGACGGATGTTTTCCAGCGCTGCTTTGATTTTTTCTTCCATGACTTCCTCCTTATTGACCCCAGACAGGCACCGATGTGAAAACCGGCTTCGGCTGGGTTTTGCTATACTGTTCGATCACCACTTCTTTGATGGGATCCCCTTGGGCATTGAGTGTAATGGACCCTGTTGCACCGGGCATTTCGAACACGCTGCTGAGCTTGCTCGAGAGGATCGTTCCCTGATCGAAGGTGCCGGCTTCCTCAATTGCCCGAAGAGCCAGAAGATAAGCATCGAAGCCTAAGGCAACGGCATTCGTGGGTTTTTCTTCCGTTCCATACTTTTTCTGGTATGCCCGCAGAAACGTCTGTGTCATATCCGACATCTGAGCAGAATCGTCAAATCCGGCGATATACGAAACGCCATCCAGATAGACCGCACTGTCCCGAAGCGGGTTGAGGTTCACTTCCGGAAGCCGTTCCCAATCTTCGATTCCGATCCACTGAAAATCATAGCCACCTTCGTGGGCCTGATACAGCACTTCGTCAGCTTGCTCTGCGTCCGAAGGAAAAAAGACCGCCGAAGCGCCGGTCGTCTGGATCATTTCGAAGTACGCTGTAAAATCCTCGGTTTTTTCCGGATATTCAATGACTGATACGCGCTCGGTATCTCCGGTCGTACGCGTTATCTTATCAACAAACTGTTCGATCATGGCGCCGGCATAGTCGTCATCTTCCAGTTGCAGTGCCGCTGCCGAATCCAAGCCCAGATGTTCCAGCACATATTTTGCCGCCGAATTGCCTTGGAATGCATCCACATAGCACACTCTGAAATAGTAATCGCTGGTCTGCGTAATGATCGGATTGGTGCAGGTGACCCCAATGGCCGGCAACTGCGCTTCTGCAAAGATGTCGCTTCCTGCCAGGGTCAGAACACTCTTATAGCTGCCAAGAACGATGGATACATTCTGATCCACCAGACTTTGAGCTGCGGGAACTGCTGCCTGTACGTCGGACTGATTGTCGCTGTACACCAACTCCACCGGAAAGCCCAGGACTTTCGGAAAGAGTTCGTGCGCCAGTTCGATGCCCCGGATTTCCGCCTCCGCCCCCTTGGCATCGGCACCTGTGAGCGGCTCAAATACACCGATCTTCACCGTGGTTTCCTTCTGATCTGATTTTTCAAAAAATTCAGCCAAAAAGTTGTCGTACGTGTCACACCCGGTCAAAAACAGGCTCGCCGTCAGTATTGATGCCAGCAGGATAGCCGCATATTTTTTTGATTTCATCTGATCAACCTTTTTGTTACATCCGGCGAAGCCATCAAAAAGACCTGCGTTGTATAATTCAAGTCAAATTCCAATATGTCTCCGGGAACGAGCGTTCCCTGGTAATCTTCTATATCCAATATCGTATGGTCCGAAGAGCCGCCCAGCACTTCGATCCCGGCGGCCCGTGGCATCAGTTTTGGGATGTCGGCCAGATCTGCACGACCAATGGCTGCAAGAGCGCGCAGCCGGTTGCCCCGGTCCTGATACGTCGGTTTGTTGCCAAACGCATCGATGCAGAGTACACCTTGAGGATAGCTGGGTTTGTTTCGCACTTCGATAACCTGAGCTTTTAAAGTATACACATCCTGATACAAATAGTCCATATCTTTAATGTGCCAATCCACAGGAAGGTCGTAGGCCAGACTGATCCCTTCGCCGATCCGCAGATGATTGATCCCTTCGGGCATGGTTTCCCAGTGCACCAGGGTATATGAGCTTGTGGCTCCTCCGGAAACGATTTCCAGCTTCCGGCCGATCTGGGACTCCACCCGACGGGCGATCTCCAGCAACTCATGCATCTTCTCGGGCGTAGGCTGAATGGCGCCGTAGCAACCCAGATTGGTGCCGACACCAGCCAGCTCCACCATGGACAGTTCATTTTCGACCCAGACGCAGGCATCCACCATCTCGTCCTTGTCCCAGAATCCTTCCCGCAGGTCGCCCAGATCCACCATCAGGATCACCTTATGCTTCTTATTTTTCCTTAGACATTCTTCCTGCAACGCCCGAATCGTCGATACATCGCTCTGAAGGGAATAATCGGCCAGATCTACCACCTGATCCAGTTCGGAAAACATGGGGACGCGAAGTAAAAGATAGGGTCCGGGAATGCCAAGAGCTTTGATCTCTTTAAAGTGCCGCAGCCGAGAAGATCCCAACTGCGCCGCGCCACACCGGACAAAGGCCGACGTCAGTTCAGGAAAGGCCGAAAAGCCTTTGATCACGCCAGCTACAGAAATCCCTCGTCTGGCGCAGCGGGAAATGACTTCCCGGGCGTTGTGCTCAAATTTTTCGATGCTGATCTCCAGGATCGGATATCGCTCTTGGTTCGACATGAGTCCTTCCTTTCGTTACCAGCGTTTGATCTTCCTTGTGGTAGTCTTATCGAACTCGGTCTCCCGGATCCGGAAACGCTTGACCCGCTTATAAAACGGCATCTCTTCGTTGAGTCGATCGATCTCGCCTTTGAGGAGCGCCCTGATCGCATCTTCGGAAAGGGCGCCTTTCTGTTCAAGGATCGCCTCCCTGTCCGGAAAAATGTTCGCCCAGACGATACTCTCACCGGTGTCTTCGTCTGTTTCACCGGTTACGACCACTTCGCCAATGAAGGGGCTTCTGTTCAGGTAAAACTCCACTTCTTCCGGAAAGATATTTTTTCCGTTCTTTGTGACGATCACGTTCTTCTTGCGGCCTGTGATATACAAGTATCCGTCTTTGTCGAAATATCCATAGTCTCCGGTGTAGAGCCATCCATCCCGGATCACATTTGCCGTTTCTTCGGGATCCTTGTAATACCCCAGCATCACCGATTCACTTCTGCAGATGATTTCGCCGATGTTGTTTTCGTCCGGCTCGGAGATCCGAACCTCGGTCTCCGGCAGGGGCAACCCTGCAGCGGCGGCCTTGGCGCACCAATCCGGATTCAGAGCGATGATCGGCGAACACTCCGTCATGCCGTAGCCCTGGAGCATCGTGATGCCCATGGCGTTGAAATCGTTGATCACAGCGGGATTGATCGGAGCAGCGCCGGCGACCATCAGCCGGACGTGACCTCCCAGGGCTGCATGGACTTCCTTGAACAGGCGCATCGTACGCTTTTGGATCTTCTTGTCGATATGGGAAAGAGTGCGGATCATGCGAATGGCCGTACGCATCTTATCAGCCTTTTTACTCTTTTCGGCCTGGTTCCAAATCTTCTGGTGCATGTTTTCGAACACCAGTGGCACTGCTATAATATACGTGACCTTTGCCTCTTCCATATTTTTGACCACATACTTGAGGCCCTCACAGAATGCGATGGTAGCGCCCTGATAAAATGATGCCATGATGGTACAGGTGAACTCGTAGGTGTGGTGCATCGGCAACATGGAAAGGCCAATCTGTTGTCCCTGTCGAACAGTCAGATCCACGTACTTGGACATATTGTATATGTTAGAAGCAATATTTCGGTGACAGAGCATGACGCCCTTGGCCAAGCCGGTGGTTCCCGATGTAAAAAGGAGCATGTTCATCTTCTCCGGGTCTACGGTTGCATCGATGAAATGTCGTTTTCCTTCTGCGATCCGCCGCCGGCCGCTCTGGATCAGCTCGGACAGGGAAAGCGTTTGCCCCTGACGGCGTTCGCTGTCCATGCTGATGAGCATGACAGGCTTTTCCACCAGCGGGAGCGCTTCCAGTATCTTCTGCTCCACTTTGCTGGAATAGATCAGCGCCGACAGTTCGGCCCGATCAATCAGCGCAGCGATCTCGTGGGCCGGAAGTTCCCGATCCAAAGGAACGACCACGCCCAGACCGTTGGCAACCGCCAGATAGCTGATGACCCATTCATAGCGGTTTTCTCCGGTCACACCGATGCGCATGCCCGAAAGGCCTTCGTCCAGAAGCGCCGTTCCCAGCGCATTTACGTCGTCGCGCACCTGCCGGAATGAAATCGGCAAATAGTCGCCACCCAATCTTTCTTTATAAAGATATGCTGTTCTTTCCCCGAAGAGCTCGGCGGAAGAATTCAAAATATCCTTAAGATCTGTAACCTGTCTCACGGGATACATGCCCTCCTGTAGTCTTTTTTCGATTGCTTTTTGCATATGCTTTAAAACTCCATACTATTATTTAAAAGTTGAATCTATTTCATTAATATTACCATCAGGACGCAATGTAGGCAAGAATTTTTAAAACCCGCTGCAAGTCCTTTACAAATGTTTGCTTAGGGTATATTTTATTAAAGATAGGGTTTGCCCCTTTTCTTTTCGTGGGCGACCAACACGAAGGAGAGTTGGAAATATGATTTCAGTCAAACATCTGAAGGGAATCCATGTCGACCATCACAAGAATACAGCAGGCTCGGCAATCGTGCCGATGCCGGTACCCGAAAAGGTCTATATTCCGATGGTTCAGCACATAGGAGCTCCCAACCAACCGACGGTTTCCGTGGGAGATCACGTCAAGGTTGGCCAAGTAATCGGAGACAACGAAGCTCCGGTATGTGCTCCGGTACACTCCAGTGTATCCGGAGATGTCGTGGCAATCGAAAAGTTCATGACGCAAATGGGCCGTGTGGATACCAACATCGTGATCCAGACGGATGGAAAACAGGAGACAGCTGAGACTGTCGTGCCTCCCACTGTTACAAACAAGCAGGAATTTCTCAAAGCTGTGCGCGCTTGCGGGCTGGTGGGATTGGGTGGAGCTGCTTTCCCCACCCACATCAAGTACAACCCCAGAAATCCCGAAGATGTGGACACCTTGATCCTCAATGGAGCGGAATGCGAACCGTACATCACCGTTGACCACATGACGATGCTGGCCCACGCCAAAGAGATCGTCGAAGGGACTCGCAACACGCTCAAGTTTTTATCGATCAAGAAAGGCATTATCGCCATCGAAGGAAATAAACCTGATGCGATCGCGCTTTTTAAAGATCTGACCAAAGACATCCCTGAGATCGAAGTATTCGAACTTCGACTGGTTTATCCGCAAGGTGCAGAGCGCGTGATCATCTTTGAAACCACGGGCAGACACCTGCTCGCAGGCAAACTGCCTGCCGACATCGGTGTGATCGTCTCCAATGTCAATTCCATCCTCAAGCTTCAGCAATACCTGGATACGGGCATGCCTCTGGTCTCCAAAAGTCTGACCGTGGACGGCAATCTGATCGCTCGCCCCCAGAACGTGGAGGTACCCATTGGAACGAAGATCAAAGAAGTCATCGACTTCTGCGGCGGCACCACTGGTGAGCCAAAAAAGATCCTCTTCGGCGGACCCATGATGGGACGCACGATGCCCAACGATGATCTGGCCATTCTGAAAGGCAACAACGCCATTCTGGTCTTCGACGAAGCTTTCGGCACCATGAATCCCGAAACAGCCTGCATCAACTGCGGACGCTGCGTCCGGGGATGCCCGATGAACCTGATGCCCACTGTTCTGGCCAAAGCCTGGGACCGCAATGATCTGGAAACACTAAAGGAGTACGAAGCACTCAGCTGCATGGAATGCGGTTGCTGTTCTTATTCCTGCCCGGCAAGGATCCAGCTCAGCTACAAGATCAAGCTGGCAAAAGGATTGGTTATGGATGATCTCAAGGCCCAGGCCGCA
>DPKU01000127.1:0-757 GCA_003542355.1 Clostridiales bacterium
TGCTCGACCCGCCGCTGCACGAGTTTCTGCCTCAGGAGGAAGAGGACATCAGGAAGCTTGCCAAGGAGATGATCATTCCTGTGGAAGAGCTTCGGCTGACAATTTCCGTCCTGCATGAGTTCAACCCGATGATGGGGCACAGAGGCTGCCGTCTGGCCGTCACTTATCCGGAGATCGCCAGAATGCAGACCCAGGCCGTGATCGAGGCAGCCATCAATGTACAGAAAGCCCACCCGGAGTGGAAGATGGTGCCGGAAATCATGATCCCATTGGTCGGAGAGCGCAAGGAACTGGCTTTTGTAAAAGCGATCGTCGTCAAGACTGCAGATGAGATCATTGCAAGATCCGGGATCGAGCTGAAATACGAAGTCGGAACCATGATCGAGATTCCAAGAGCGGCGCTCACTGCAGACGAAATCGCGATGGAGTCTGATTTCTTCTCCTTCGGGACCAACGATCTGACCCAGATGGCATTCGGGTTCTCCAGAGATGACGCCGGGAATTTCCTGGACTCTTATTACGAAAATAAGATCTATGAGTCCGATCCGTTCGAAAAGATCGACATCGAAGGTGTGGGAAAGCTGGTCGAAATGGCCGTTAAACTTGGCAAGACCGCCAATCCATCCCTCCATCTTGGAATCTGCGGCGAACACGGCGGAGATCCTGCCTCCGTAGTATTCTGTCACAATGTGGGACTGGACTACGTGTCCTGCTCGCCCTTCCGGGTGCCCATCGCCAGACTGGCGGCGGCCCAGGC
>DPKU01000127.1:844-12903 GCA_003542355.1 Clostridiales bacterium
ACCAATTAACCAGTTAGCTGGACAGTGAAGGGGTGAGGACTTGATCCGCTATTTGAACCAAGAGCGACCGATTTTTCTGCAGATCGCAGATATGCTCAAGGACGCCATATTGAGCGGAGCGTATCCTGAGGATTCGCAGATCCCGTCGATCACAGAGTTTTCCGTGGCATACAACATCAATCCTGCTACAGCGTTGAAAGGGGTGAATCTTCTGGTGGAAGAGGGATTGCTCTTTAAAAAGCGAGGCTTGGGCATGTTTGTTGCTTCGGGTGCCAGGAAGCAGTTGATCGGGCAGCGCAAAGAAGGATTTTATCGGGACTACATACAGCCGATGATATGGGAAGCAAAGCATCTGGAGATCACCTCCGGAGAATTGCTGGAGATGACAGAAAGAGGGATGGAAGAACATGGGGATCGAAATCAGTAAAATATCGAAACGTTTCGGCAGCACCTGCGCACTGCGGGAGGTGGATCTGGAACTGAAGGAGCAAGGCTTGTATGGATTGCTTGGGAACAACGGCGCCGGGAAGACGACGCTTTTCAACGTGATCACGAACCGGTTATATCCGGACAGCGGCTCTGTGCGCGTGGACGGAGCGGAAACAGCGGACCGGGATGACGTGCTGGGCAAGATCTATATGATGGGAGAAGAAAACTACTATCCCGAGGATATGAAAGTGCGAAAGGCCTTCGAATTGACAAGCCTGTTTTATCCGGCCTTCGACAAAGCGCGGGCACTGGAATTGTCCAGGCAATTTGGCATTGATACAAAAAAGAAGATCACAAAGCTTTCCACCGGATACGCGTCGATTTTCAGAATGATCCTGGCCCTGTGCGTAAACACACCGTATCTTTTGCTGGACGAGCCGGTCCTGGGCTTGGATGCCCGGCATCGGGACATGTTTTACAAGGCATTGATCGAAAAGTTCGCGGAAACGCCTTGCACCGTCGTGATCTCCACGCATCTGATCCAGGAGGTGGCCCATATCATCGGGCACGCCGTGGTGATCCGGGATGGTGCCATTATCAAGGACGCTCCCACAGAGACACTCCTGGAAGGCTGCTGGAGCATCAGCGGACCCCGGGACAAGGTGGCGGATTTTGTGAGAGGGAAGAATGCCGTGGAGGAAAGCATCATAGGCGGTTTGTCCAGCGTTCTTCTGGACGGCCTGGCAGAGGATGTGCCGATACCGGATGGCCTGGAAAAGCAAAAGGCCACGCTTCAGGATTACTTCATTGCATTGATGGATAAGGAGGAACAACGAGATGAATCTTCGTGCAGCCAGTCTATATAAATCAAAAAATGCGCTAAAAAGTGCCGGGGCTTACTTCATCGTTCTTCTGCTCATTCTCCTGGCGGTGATCGCCATTGCGCGTATCAACGTGTCCAATGGCGGAAGCTCTTATGTTACGTTTTCCGGCTATACCATCGGAGCCTGGGTCATGATGCTGGTGATGGGGATCACTGCGATCCGGGAGGATCTGCGGTTCTTCATCCAAAACGGCATCGGTCGCAGGACTGCTTTTGTGACCCAGTGGGTCGCTGCACTGGAGCTTGCAGTGTTGCTCGCTGTGGGCGGACAGCTGTTTCAGTTCCTGGCCAATGCGA
Organism: Clostridiales bacterium; assembly: GCA_003542355.1. GTDB lineage: Bacteria > Bacillota > Clostridia > Peptostreptococcales > Anaerovoracaceae > UBA10908. The sequence goes on from DPKU01000127.1 coordinate 2,454, forward strand.
TCGCTCAAAGCGTGCCGAACATTAGAATCGGAGAGCTTTACAGCATGCTGTACGCACAGGGCGCGATGTCGCTGTCGCTGTGGCAGCATGTGGAATCCTTCGTACTTTATCTGGGCTTCCTGCTGATGGCCTATATGGGCGGCATGTTCTTCTCGCTGCTGTTCTACGTTCTGAACAAGACGATGCAGGTCGTGATCGCCGTGTCGATCCCATTTCTCCTGTTTGTCGGGATTCCGTTTCTGTGGCCCTATTTTTCCGCGCCGCTCACGGCACTCTATCAGTTTTGTTCCGTGAACTCCTGGAATCTATTGCTGGTGTTCCTGATCATCACGGCGGTGATCGGAGCCGTGAACGGGCTGATCACGCGCAGGATCCATATCCGAGGGCTGTAAGGGGCGGCTCTTTGGAGTGATAAAGTTCGTAAAGAGAGTGATAAAGTTCAAAAGGGGTTATGAATAAAGGGAACGGGCCGCGCAGCGGCCCGTTCTTACGTTGTTCGCATGGATAGGTCAGGATCAGGGCTGTCCATAATAGCCGCGCTCCTGGCTTTCCGCTGCGATCTGTTCTTCGGAAAGCCGCGCCACGGGCCGGCCCGTGGCCAGGGCTGCCAGATAGCCTTTACAGCCTTCTTCCAGGTAGATGGCAGCCGAGAGCGCCTGGTCCAGGTCTTTCCCGTACGCCATTACGCCGTGATGCTTCAGGATCACAGCCAGAGATCCGTTGTTGTGCGCTACGGCAGAGATCCCCATCCCCTCGTCGGAGCTGCGGGTAAAAGGCGCAACCGGTACCGTTCCCTGCAGTTCGTCGATCAGTGTGGTGGTGCAGGCAGGCAATTCGTCTGCTACAAGGCTCAATGCGACTGCATAAGGCTGATGGGTGTGGAGGATCACGTTGATCTGAGGCATATGCTTAAAAATATAAAGCAGCGCTTTTTGATCACTGGAAGGACGACGGGTTCCTTCTACGATCGTTCCGTCCGGGTCCATCAGCACCAAATCTTCCGGAGCCATGGATCCATATCCCATGGCCGAGGGCGTCACCAAAATATTCCCGCAGGGCATCCGGCGGCTTACGTTGCCGCCGCTCCTCACGATCAGCCCATGTGCCTCCATGGACAGCGCACAGTCGATCATTTCCTGTCGTTCTGCTTCGTACATGTTCTACCTTTCCGCCCGATAGGCCTCGCCCCGGTCCCGATAGTATTTCCAGGTCGCTGCGGGGTTTGGTTCGCCAAATACGGCTCTGCCCATCACCACCGCATCAGCGCCGGCAATGATCACTTCTCTCAAATTGGCATCGTTGATCCCGCCGTCCACCCAGATCGTCGTTTCTTTGGGCAGGATCTTTCGTGCCTGAACGATTTTTTCCAGTACGCCGGGACGGAAGGGCAATCCCTCGTGATCGGCTTCCACGCTCACAAGCAGCACGTGGTCCACGTCTCCGGCATAGGGCTCCAGCAGCTGTACCGGTGTCTTCAGGTTCAGCGACAATCCGGCTTTGACACCGCGGCGCTTTACGTCGCTCAAAAACAAATTCGGATAGGGCAGCACCTCGATATGGGCACAGAGACGCTGGATCCCCGTCCGGCAGAGGGTTTCCACATAATCACAGGGATTCATGACCTCCAGATGGACGTCCAGCGGGATGTCCGTATACGAAGCGATGGCTTGTACCGTATCTGTGCCGAAGCTGATCCCACGCACGAAATTACCGTCATCGATATCGATGTGCAGGTTCTCTATTTTTTGAACTGAATCCAATACCTCGGCCAGTCGGAGCAGATCGGCGGAGTATATGGACGGACTCACAATAAACATTGATTCCTCCTTTCTTCGATGAGATACGTCGGTTTACTGATGAAACACCCGAAGGGCTTCGACCGCCTTGGTGTAGGTTTCATACTTTTTACGGTAGATCGCGGTGCGTTCCGCCTGCGGCTGATAGATGCGCTCCGTTGCGTACATGCTTTCCACGGCCTGTGCCAGATCGGTGAAAGCTCCGCATGCCACGCCGGCACCCATGGCAGCGCCTTTTGCCGCCAGCTCGGTCCCCATGGGGATCTCTATGGGCAGATCCAATACGTCCGCCATCATCTGAGACCAGACCGGACTGTGGGCCACGCCGCCGGAAAGGCGGGCCAATGTAAACGCCTGTCGGGGCTTCAGTCTGCTCACATGCATGGCGGTGCTGAAAACCACGCCTTCGTAGACCGCCAGCAGGAGCTGATCCCGTGTATGACTGCCGCTTAGATTGAAAAAAGCGCCGCGTCCGCCCGAAACAGCGGAAGAATCGTACAGGTAGGGGATAAAGACGACGTCACTCTCTCCCGGATCCATGGCGGCGATCGTGGCATCGCAGGCCTTGTACAAATCGCTGTGCGTGGTTCCCGGTTCGCCGGTTCCCATCAGCTGGGCCACGAACCAGTCGAAATTCGAAGCTGAGGTGGCCGAAGAGTCTTCGATCAGGTAATGTTTTGGCAGATAGGACAGCGTCGTCGTATTCCGGTTGAGATCATACTCCTCGTTGGCCGTTTTGCTCAAGTATTGGTTGATGGACCAGGTGCCGGCGATCAGGCACAGCAAACTGTCATCCAGAATGCCGCTGGCCAGCGCATTGGCGTCGATGTCGAAATATCCGCCTGCTACGGGTATGCCGGCACACAGCCCGGTTTCTGCGGCGGCCGCTTCCGTTACATAGCCTGAGATTCCAGTACTGTCAACGAATGCGGGCGCCAGCCCAAAATACTCTTCAATACCCAGTTCCCGGAAGATCTTCGGATCAAAACGCCGATCCTTCAGATTGAACAGACACGTCGAAGAGGCTTCGGTGATCTCTGTGGCCATGGCGCCGGTCAGGCAAAAGCGGATCCAGTCCTTGATGCCCAGATATTTTGCACTCCTGTCCAGGGTTTCTTTCTCGTTGTCACGAAACCAGGGGATCAGCGCTGCGGGCTGAGCCGCCCAGATGGTTTGAAGCGTACGGGGGAAGATACGGCGTTGTGCGCCGCTTTCCGCACATTTCCTGACCTGATCAGCGGCCCGGGAGTCGGTGGACACGATGCAGGGGCTGACGGGCGTCCCGTTATGATCCACCAGCAGCATGCCGTTTCCGTATCCCGTAAGGCCCACTGCCCGGATCTCCTCGGCCAAAACGCCGGATTTTGCAATGGCTTCCCGGATCGCTTCGGCATTGGCCTTCCAGACAGCCCGGGCATCCCGCTGCGTAAAGCCGGGGCTGGGCTGATCCATGGACAGCCTGCGCCGGGTGACACATCTCGTGTCGCCGGACGTGCTGAACACAGCACATTTGATCTCAGAGCCACCGTTGTCGATGCCCAGAAGATAGTCACCCATGAGAGCTCCTTTCGCCTACAGGGAACTCCGGTAGGATTTGACTACGTCCATAAAGGCTTTGACGCGGGCTTCATCGATATGCTTGCTGAAATCCCCGTTTTCTTTAAAAGTAGTGCCCACAACTGCTGCGTCGGCATACTCCAGCTTCGTTGTGACGGTATCCACACGGCATCCGGTGTTGCACAGCACGACCACGTCCGGCGTGCCGGCCTTGACTTCCCGGATCAGATCGTTGTCCACTTCCTGTCCGGCTGCGGAGGCAGAGATGCACAGGCCTGCAGGCGAGGCTTTGAATATGACGGATTTCGCGATATCCACCAGGGGCCGGGCGTCCAGGTTCCGGTCGGATTCCGGATTGATGAAGTACAGCATTTTTAGCTCATCCAGATGCAGCTCGGCTTTGCGGCGCATCAGCGTGGAAAAATCGTTGTTATAGAGTCCGCCGTCACCTACATAGACGCCGGAAAAAGTCCCGCGTATGAACTTGGCATCCACAGCGGCAGCCAATTCGATACTGGCCAGTCCGTCGGAAATGCAGTCCACGCCATAGGGCACAGTCATATCGCTCATCAGTTCGCCGATGACCCGGGCCATGGCGGCCGGTGTTACAAAGGACATATGCCGCTGATAGGGCAGGCTGAACTCATTGCTGAATATGATGCCGTCTACGCCGCCATTTTGCAGGGCATGCAGGTCTTTCCGAGCCAGCTCCACCACGTGGTTCATGGTGTCCCCTTGCTTGAACAACGGGTCTCCCGGAAGCGGGTCCAGATGAAGCATCGCAAATATGGGTTTTTTCACCCCAAACATTTTTTCGGTCCAAAGCATAGTCAAATTCTCCTTTTCGTTGATTATATTTGGTTGATTATATCACGGGAGGGGAAGGCTTTAAAGGGCGAGAGCAAAAGTAAAGGGAACAAAGCACTTGCTATAATATGTAAAATATGGTAAAATCAACCCATTCGGAGGAGAATGAGATGAAGCCAATTCGAATCGCTGTCTGCCACAAAGATCAGGTCTATGCCAAAGCGCTGACCGAGGCATTATCTGCACGTTGGCACCGTGCCAGCATCTGCATGACGGAGCCTGACAGCGACGATCCGCTTTCGGGCATGGATCGTATTCTCTGTGGCAGCGCTGCTCATGTTATGCGATATGGCAGCCGTGGGATCCACTTGTATGACGATCCGGAAGATATGGAATCCGACCAGCTGTCGATCCATCGATTCCAACCGATCGAACGGATCACAGCGCAACTCAGAAATTTATGTGATCACGCTTCGGGCGTACTGCCGGTCGCAGAAGATGTTTCGGAAACGATTTTCTGGGGCTTCACTTCCGGCGTGGGCGGCAGCGGCACCAGCTCCCTGGCGATATCCACAGGACGTATTCTCAGCCGACTGCATGGAATGGAGGTGCTGCTCATCGGGTTCGGCCGCTTTATCTGCAATGGAGGCGATTTCCATTCACGATCAGACGGCCGGTCAATGGGACAATATCTGTATCGGATTTCTGGCGGTGAAGGTTTATCTGCAAGCCTGCTGCAGGCGTGCTGCCGAAAGGACGCCTTTGATCTGACACTGCTGGGCGGCCCGGACAGAGAGAATCCACTGTGTTTTGCGGAAGAGGAAGATGTATACCAGCTCATGCGGCACATCGCACGATATGGGGGATTTCAGCGTGTTCTGCTGGATGTTCCTGCGGAGATATCCTGTTGGAAGAATGTGATGCGCCTGTGCGAACGGCAGATCGTCAATTTTGGATGTCAGAAGCACCGATTCGGCCCGTCGGAAATCCAGGCAGAGATCCTGCGGGAGCGCTGTCTGGACGATGGCGCAGATCCCGACGTCAGAATATATACATTTCATCCTCTGGAAGATCAAGACAGCTTCCTCCCGGATCAGCAAGGGAGTGATGTGGATATCCACGGACAGTTCGGAGCGGAGGTGCGGGCGCTTGTTGACAGAATGGAAAACCAATAAAAGCAGCTGTCCCGTATCCTTGAGGCAGCTGTCGGAAGCAGTACGGCACAAGATGGCGCAGACGTCAGAAACGCTTTCTGACGATCAGGTCCTGGAAATCGTGGAGGATCTTGTGCTGTCTCACCGGGCGCTCGTCGATCTTGCTCCAGGCAAGAAAAAAAAGCTGATCCGCCTGATCTTCTGTTCCCTCCGCAGGGAGTTGGAGATCCTTCACGACTATGCTGAGGATCCCGATGTTTCGGAGATCATGGTAAACGGGATCGACGGGATCTTTATCGAGCGCTGCGGAAGGATCGAACGCGTGCCTGCCTTCTTTGAGTCCACCGAAGATCTGGAGAAGGTCATCCAGCGGCTGGCTGCCCGTGTGAGCCGGGAAATGAATGATCTGCATCCCATCGTGGATGCCAGACTGCAGGATGGATCCAGGATCAATGCTGTCAATCGCAGCATTGCACTGGACGGTCCGGTCCTGACCATTCGAAAATTCAACCGGGATCGCATGACACTGGACGACTTGATCCGCCAGAAGGATATCACTGCAGAAGCTGCAGAGCTTCTGGTCCGACTGGTCCGCAGCGGCTACAACATGTTCGTCAGCGGTGGGACGAGTTCAGGAAAGACCACTTTTTTGAATGTGCTCTCGGACTGCATCCCCAGGGAGGAGCGGGTGATCGTGATCGAGGATTCGGCTGAGCTGGCGATACGGAATCACGAAAATCTGGTTCGCATGGAGGCCAGGAACGCCAATGCCCAGGGGCGGGGCGCGGTTACCATCCGGGACCTGATCAAAACCAGTCTGCGGATGCGTCCGGACCGCATCATCGTGGGGGAAGTCCGGGGCGGTGAGGTGGTGGATATGCTGGCGGCCATGAGCACCGGACATGACGGTTCCCTGTCCACGGGCCATGCCAATTCGCCGGCAGGCATGATCGGACGTCTGGAAACGTTGTTCCTTTCGGCATCCGGGTTTCCTGTGGAGGCTGTGCGCAGTCAGATCGCCGATGCCATCGACATATTCGTCCATCTGAAAAGGAGCTCAGACGGCAGGCGGCAGGTCTGGGAAATCGCCGAAGTGGAAGGCTGCAGCGAAGGAGCCGTCCGTTTGAACAAGTTGTTTCATCACGTTCCGGGGAAGGGATTGATCCCCACGGGCAACCGTCTGATGCACAAAGAGAAACTGGAACTCTACGAACTGGGAGCGGTACTTTGACGGACTATCGGATCTATGATTTGTCGCAGAAGGAAAAATTGAATTACTATCTGTTGGCATTCTTTGTGCTTTTCTCGGTAGGAATGCTGTTTTATCGGAGTCCGCTCTTTGCACTGCTTTGTCTTCCGGGGGCGATCCCCTGTGAGAAGCTGTGGGCAGCAAGAAAAGCAAGGATGCGCAGAGACGTGCTTCTGGAAGGCTTCAGGGATGCGCTGTATGCAATATCCGCCGCCATTGCGGCAGGCCGCCAGATGCCCGAAGCCATTGCAGATGCGGCAGAACAGGTTCGCTTTGCCTACGGATCATCTGCGCCCATTGCAGCGGAGCTCAACCGGATCGCAGCGCTCTACGAAGGATCACACGGATCGATCGAAGCTCTGTTGATCGATTTCGGGTCAAGGAGCGGGTTGGAGGAGATCCAGCAGTTCGCAGGCGTATGCCAGATCTGCAGAAGGAGCGGAGGTGACCTGGAGGCAGTTGCATTGACAAGTGCCAATCTGATCCTGGATCGCATTCGCTTTCGCCGGGAAGTCCAGATGCTTACAGCACAGAAGAAACTGGATATCGTATTTTTGATTTCGATGCCGCTTCTGATCCTCCTCTTTTTGAATCTGACGGCGCCCGATTATTTGGCGATCCTCTATGCAGGCCTCCCCGGGCGATGCATCATGACTGCTTGCCTTCTGACGATTGCCGCAGCGCTGGGATGGGGCCTGCGGTTGATCGAGGTGATGCTGTGACATTTGCTTCGTGCCTGACGAAGGTAAAAAGCTCTCTTTTCAAACTGGAGGAAGTAATATTCCGGAAAGAAATGCGGCGGCTTAAGGCGCAGTCCTGGCTTTTCTCTGATGGAAAGGCCCTTGCAGCCAGTATTGACCGGAGTCGAAAAAAAAGCATGCGGAGCGTGGGGATCTGTGGGCTTGCAGGATTGGCCTTGACGATGCTCGGTGCATTGCTGTCCTTCTGCAGTCCTTCGCTTGAGCAGCAGCTGATGCGTCCGGATTTCGGAGAAGCTCCTGGTGCCGTCATTGTGGAGGTGCAAGCGGAGTACCAGGGGCACACGGTGGATGAGACATTGCGGCTCCGTCTGGCGCCGAAACTCCTGACATCTGAAGAGGAGACGGAACGGATTCGTATTTGCGCCCGCCGGCTCCACGATCTGATGCTGGGCGCCAACGATTCTCTGCTCGGCGTCCGGGGCGATCTGGCGCTTCCGCGAATCCACGACGAGACCGGCGTTCTTCTTTCCTGGGAGAGCAGCGATCCGGCGCGCGTCGATCCGGAGGGAAGCGTGAACCTGATTGGGTTGACCCCCGGCGAAACAGTGACTTTGACCGCCGAATTGTCGCTTGGAAAAACGACTGCGCACCGCGAATACGTCATCGCCTTTGCTCCGGTGCAGCCAGAGGACTATGCACAAAGTCTGCAGCGGTATCTGGAAGGGCTTCAGGAATCGCTGAGCGCTCCTGCTTCTGCAGACAAGCTGGTCCTGCCCGGCAGAGGCAGCCACAATATCCTGCTGCAGTGGACGTTCCCCAAATCGTCCGGCTGGTTGATTCCGATCCCTCTCGGCGCTCTGATCGCGGCAGCGATCTATCTGTCTCACATGGATACCTTGCAAAAGGAGTTGAAGCAACGGAGAAAAGCAGTGGAAGCGGAACTGCCCAACTTTTCCCTTCAGCTGACGTTGCTGCTCAATGCGGGTCTCGTGGTGACGGCCGCATTTGACGAGATCCTGAGGAGCAGCAAAGATGGATCTCAGCCGCTGTACGAAATATTGAGAAGTCTCCAAAGCCGTTGCAGTCAAACGAATGAATCTTTCGTCAAAGCGTTGTATCGATTTGCCCAAACCACAGGAAGCCGCGACTTTCTTCGCCTGAGCACACTGATTGCCGATCACGCTTCTCGAGGCAGTGCGCTGGCCGACAAACTGGAACGGGAAAGAACGCATCTGTGGGAAGGGCGTCTGCAGAAAGCCCAAGCCCGTGCGAAGGAAGTTGAAACGAAGCTGTGTCTTCCGCTGATGCTGCTGCTGTGTGTGCTTGTCGTCATCGCGGCCGCACCGGCATTGATGGAAATGTGAGTGGAAATGCGAATCAAAGAAAGGAAATGTGATGGAATTCAAGAGTTTCAGGAATAGTAAAGAAGGAATGGAATTGGTTCAGGTCGCGATACTGATTGCGATCGCAATTGCATTGGGGTTGATTTTTAAGTCACAGATCGGAGCTTTTGTGGATGGCGTATTTGGCGATCTGCTGGGGAGTGACTTTTGATCCGATCCAGAAGAGGAAGCGCCACGGTAGAGGCCGCATTGATCTATCCGCTGGTGGTGCTGCTGCTTGCCGGAATGATCCGTCATGCCCTATTTTTGTATGCGGAGGTGCAAAGAGACTGTCAGCTCCATCAGGATGAGCTTCTTTCCACGACGAATCCTGCCAGTGCAGATATCTGTTTGCTCATGAGAGGCAAGTGGCTGATCCCATGAATAAGAAAGGATTTTCGTCTCTGTATATTATTATGATCCTTTCTTCCCTGATATTTTTGATCTTGGTGATCATCGAAGGTGCGTCCGGGTTTGCCCTCAGAAGCCGGGCTGAGGGTATCTGCATGCTCACAGGGGAATCCATGTTGTCGGAATATCAGAAAACGCTGTGGGCCAGGTACGGGATATTTGCTGTGCGCTCGTCGAATGAACGGCTGACGGCTCTGGCGGATTTTTATATCGAAGGGAATCTGGCGGTGCAAGGCGACAACATTTTACGAATGAATAAGGTAGCCTGTCTGGCTGACAGTCAGCAATACCCTGCGCTGGATGGGGAACAGTTTGCCTGCCAAGTACGCAGTGCGGCAGCGATCCTGATCACAGAAGAAGTCTTTTTTAACGAAGAGAGCAGATCGATCCTCTCCGAAGTCCGCGAGGCCCTGACTTTGTCAGAAACGCTCCAGACGGATTCGGCCGATGAACTGCTGCAAATCGAAGCAGTTCCCTACTCATCTGAAAATCCTGAAGAAGACGGGGAAGATATTCATGAGGAAGAAAAAGACAGTATGCGCGCGCTGCTGAAACGCTATCGAACGGCAGGACAGCAAGAGGAAGAAAATGCCGCCTGGGAGAAGTCGATTCCACCCGGATACGCAGCTGAGATCCTGCCGACAGGGCTCTTGGGTCTTTCTTCCCAGCGGACGCTGCTGGGCAGCGGCGTGATTCCCCAGGCAGCTGCGCTTCTGGAAAATGAGTACGTACTGGCGAAATGTTCTTACGCCACCCGGCTGCTGGAAGGCTCTTTTCTGGATCTGGAAGCAGAATACGTTCTGTTCGGCCTGCCTTCGGACAGTGAAAACGATAAGGAAGTCCGAAGCACCCTGTTCTGGCTGCGCAGCGCTTTGAACCTGGCTCATATTTATACCGATCCTCAGAAAAAATCTGAAGTGACGACACTGGCTGCATCCGTACTGACATTGATCCCCCTGCCGGTGGCGGTGTTCGTCGTCTCCGGGATCTGGTCGTCGGTAGAAGCGCGAAACGATGTGACGCTGCTTCTTTCGGGAAAGTGCGTTCCGTTTATCAAGACACCCGAGGACTGGGCGTGCAGTTTGGACGGCGCACTCCAGTCGGATGCCGTTTCTGGAGCGACGATCGCACCTTCCTCGCGCATCGGAAAATATGGGGACTATCTGCGCCTGCTGCTTCTGATGGTCTCTCCTGAGCATAAACGAGCCAGGTTGATGGATGTGATGCAGCTGAACATTGCTCATATACAAGGAGATGCATTCTGTTTTCAGGATTACGCCTATGGGTTCACGCTGCAGGCTGAATTTGAGAAGCAGCTCCGGCTTCCCGGGTACCGCGCAGCCAGCAAACGCAAAGGAATGGTGTGTCAGGAGCATGTATATCAATAGCAAGC
>DPKU01000127.1:12945-28601 GCA_003542355.1 Clostridiales bacterium
ACCCACGCGCTGGTTCAGAGCGCCAGGAGCAGTACAAGGGTCGCCGCAGTACTTGCGCCAGAAGAGCCTGAGGGAATGGGGTTTCAAGGTTCCTTTGCCGCCCTCTGGGAGGGAATGCTGCTGGCCGAATGGGGTGCTGCGCACCCGGACACAGCTCTGCTCGATCTAAAGGTGGGAGACCATGCGGTGCTCGCCGGGGGATCGATCAGCGTAGATCATATCGTAAGGGTTCGTGTTTCGGCAGAAAATGCCATACGGATCGGAGCGCCGATCGTCAAGGATCCGAAGTCTTGTAAAAATGCAGTGTTTCGTCCTTTTGTAGGAGAATCGGAGCAAGCAGGCATTTACGATTCCCTTCATGTGTACGTTTTCCCGAAAAGCGGGGAGCGGTATCACATCCGCTCTTGTCCGATTTTGCAGAGCGGACAGATCCAGGCGGTGCTGACGGAAAAAATTCGGAAGACATACGCATCCTGCGAACTTTGTCATCCCGAAACGCTGCCCAACGGTGCGCTGATCTGTCTGTTTTCGACTGAAAGCCGGGTATACCACCGTCATTCCTGCGCATCCGTCAAGAAGAACTTCATTTGCATCCCACGCAGCGAAGCGATTGCAGCAGGATATACGCCTTGTCAAATCTGTGGAGGAGGTCACCTATGATCCACGTTCGATATTCGCTTTCTGATCATCGTCCGGAGAGCTACAAGCTTGAAGTCCTGAAGCGAGGCTGCTGTCCGGCGCTGGCGGAGTCGAGCTTCTGCGAAGACGGGGGCATCCTCGACATCGCAGTGCACGCTGCCGGCCTCTTTCATGTGAGCACTTATCTGGAGACCCGTTGTACCGGGGGCACAGATCATCGCCTGAAGGAGGGGATGGTTCCCGAAGTCCTCCGCTGGCTGCGCCGTGTAACGGAAGCAATGGATTCTCTGGAGGAATATCTGATCTTTGAAGAAGATGTATCCTTCTGCTTGTCCGATTTGTATTTCGCTGGGGAGCGAGGGCCTGCACGGCTGTTGCTGAAGCCTTCCGGAATGAAGCTGATCGAGGGGCTGAGCAGTCTTTGTGCGGAGATCCATCAGCGTTATCCGGAAAGCAATGCCGATTTGATCGCCCGCCGCCTGTGCGAGCGCAATGCGGCGCAGCTGATGGATCGCAGCGCCTTGCTCTCTTTCTTGTCCGCCTGGGCGTGCGAGCTGAGAACCTAGAAACCGGGCATGGAAAAAGCCGGAGCATTGCTCCGGCTTTCGATGTCAGTTTTGTGCGAGATATTTATTCCTGGTAAGATCTTTCTGTTCTGAATTGTCTTCTCTGGTTCTTTTTTTTGTCTCTGCACTCTTTGCATCTTTTCGGTTCGTTGTCGAACCCTTTTTCTTTGTAGAATTCCTGCTCACCTGCGGTGAAGACGAAATCCTGCCCACAGTCTTGACATTTCATTGTCCTGTCTTCCATTTGTTTGATTCTCCTTAGTATTTATGCTTATAGCGGATATCAATATTTACGGGCAAGATCGGGAATAACAAAATGAAATCTGTCTCTATGCTTCATAAATATCTCTTGAGCCTAATAATATACGACTTTCTTCCGATTGTAAACGATTTTTTTATTGGGGATTCCGATTGAGAAATACGGCTGTATCCGTTATAATCAGCAGTATGATACCACTCTCTACGAGGATGAGACCTCTGACGCTGGAAGAGTTCTATGGCCAGCGTCATTTTATGAACGAGGACTCGCTGCTTTACAACTCCATACAAAGCAAAACCTTTGAATCTGCCATCTTCTACGGGCCTTCCGGCACAGGGAAAACGACGTTGGCTCGTATTATCGTGTCCCAGATGGGCGCCGAATTCCACGAGCTGAACGCCTCCACTTGCGGTACGAAAGAGCTGAAGGAGGTTCTGGAGGCGGCGAAGGTGAAATTCTTCGGCCTTCAGAAAGAGGTCGTTTATCTTTACGTGGATGAATTTCACCGCTGGAACAAGCTCCAGCAGGATTCTCTGCTCCAGGCGCTGGAAGAAGGCACCGTACATTTTATCGGGAGCACGACAGAGAATCCTTACTTCGCCGTCAACAACGCCATCCTGAGCCGCGTGCGGGCCATTTACGAATTCAAGAGACTGGAGAACGACGAGATCCTTCAGGTCCTGAACAATGCTATTGCAGATCGGACCAGAGGCCTGGGCGCCAGGCAGCTCACTATTGACAAAGACGCCCTTTCCATGCTGGCAGACCGGAGCAACGGAGATGCCCGGATCGCCCTGGATACCCTGGGCTTCGTGGCCGACAACATGTCCGGAAAGCACATCACGCTGAAACAGGTCGGCGAAGCCATGCAGCGCCAGACCTCTTTCTACGACAGGAGCGAAGATAAATACAATCTGCTTTCTGCGCTGCAGAAGTCCATCCGCGGCAGCGATCCGGATGCGTCGATCCACTATCTTGCCCGTCTGATCCAAGCCGATGCGGACATCCTGATGATCGGCCGAAGGCTCATGGTCTGTGCAGCCGAAGATATCGGCATGACATTTCCCCAGGCGATCTCCATCGTGACATCCTGCGTACAGGCCTCTCAAATGGTGGGGTTTCCGGAAGCACGTATTCTGTTGGCCGAAGCAGTGATCCTTTTGGCTTCCTGCCCAAAGTCCAATTCCGCCATTACAGCCATCGACGAAGCCCTGGGCGACCTGCGCAGCAAAAAGATCGACGACGTGCCCGCCCATCTGAAGGATGCGCACTACTCGGGTGCCAAGAAATTGGGCCGGGGAGAAGGTTATTTGTATCCTCACGCTTATGGCGGCTATGTCAAGCAACAGTATTTGCCCGACGATCTGGCCCGTGCCGGCGTCCACTATTACCGGCCGACGGAAAACGGCAGAGAAGCGCTGTTCAAGAAATTTCTGGAGGAGTTAAAGAAATGAGAACGATCACGCTGGCGGATCACGCAGGCTTTTGCTTCGGCGTAGGGCAGGCTGTGGACCGGGCAGCTGAAGAGCTGGAAAGAGCGCAGCTGCAGGGAACGAAATTGTATTGCCTGGGCGCGCTGATCCACAACAAGGCCGTCACCGGGGCTTTTGGAGAAAAGGGCATGGTGACCGTCCGGAATCTGGAAGAAGTACCCCCGGGCGCCTCTGTGCTGATCCGGGCCCATGGAGAACCGCCTGAGACGTTTCAGGAAGCCGCCCGCAAGGAACTGACACTCATCGACGCCACCTGTCCCTTCGTTTCGAAGATCCATCATCTGGCCGCCGAGGCCGCTTCCGGGCAGCGCCGGGTCGTGATCGTCGGCGACCCGTCCCATCCGGAAGTGATCGGAATTACCGGCTCGGCAGGATCTTCGGCACTGACGGTGAACGACCCCAAGGATGCCGACGCAGCTGCTGCGCTGCTGAAGGATCAGCCGGTGACCGTCGTAGCCCAGACTACGATCACTCACGAAAAATTCCAGACTTGCGTAGATCGGATTCGAGCGTATACCGAAGATGTGATCGTTTTCGACACCATCTGTCAGGCGACGAAGCAGCGCCAGACTGCTGCGCTGGAACTGGCTGAAAAATCCGATTTGATGGTCGTGATCGGGGATCGTACCAGCTCAAATTCTCAAAAATTGGTGGAAATTTGTGAAAAAGTGTGCAAAACTGTCCTTTTTGTCGAAAATTCGGAGGATTTGCCATTGCATGAGGTCGAAAAGTATTGTAAAATAGGCGTTGCGGCAGGTGCATCAGCACCTGAACGCATAATTAAGGAGGTTATTGCGACTATGAGTGAAGATTTCACCAACGATTTGCAAACAGAAGAAACAAACGAGATGTCGGCCTTTATGGACGAAATCGAAAAATCTCTCCGCTTACCAGGGAGAGGAGAAGTAATCACAGGAGAAGTCGTGCAAGTCACAGACGACTACATTGTGATCAATCTCGGCTGTAAAAAAGACGGAATACTGCCGAAAACCGAAATGGTGCTGGAAGACGATCAGAAATTGACTGCGCTGTTCAAAGAAGGAGACGAGATCCAAGCCAAAGTCATCAAGAGCGATGACGGAGACGGGAACATCCTGCTTTCCAAGAAGAAACTCCAATCCGGAGTGCATTGGGACGAGATCACCGCAGCTTTAGATAGCAAAGAGATAGTCAACGCGACCGTCGTCAAAGAAGTCAAAGGCGGCGTCATCGCCACGTACAAAGAAGTATCCGGCTTTATCCCCATGTCGCAGCTGGCCGACCATTATGTGGAGAGCGCAGCGGAGTACGTAGGGAAAACGCTTCCTGTCAAGGTGACGAGAGTCGACCAGAGACGGAACAAGGCCGTTTTCTCCCACAAGGCGTTCCTGAACGAAGAGAAGTACAAGAAGATCGCAGAGATCTGGCAGACGCTCAACGTTGGAGACGTAGTGGAAGGCAAAGTAATGCGTTTCACCGACTACGGCGCATTTGTGGATATCGGCGGACTGGACGGACTGCTTCATATTTCCGAGATCTCCTGGGGCAAATTAAAACACCCGCAGGAAGCGCTGGAGATCGGTCAGATCATCAACGTCAAGATCTTGTCCATGAACGAAGAGAAGGGCAAAATTTCCCTGGGACTCAAGCAGAACGCACCGGAACCCTGGTCCGTGATCGACGACCACTATGCCGAAGGCAATGTGATCAGCGGAAAAGTCGTTCAAATCAAAGAGTACGGCGCATTCGTGGAATTGGAGCCCGGTCTGGACGGATTGGTCCATATTTCCGAAGTGGCACATAAAAGAGTCAACAAGATCTCCGAAGAATTGACCATTGGTCAGATGGTTCAGGCCAAAGTGCTGGAGATCGACCGGGAACGCCGCAGGATCTCCCTGAGCATCAAGGAAACACTGGATCCCAATGCACCGCAGCCCGAAACCTACGAGGAAGAGCCTGCCGAAGTATCGGAAGAAGCGATTCCCGACGCAGAAGAAGCGGTCGTCACCGAAACTCCTGTTGAAGAGCCCGCAGAAGAGGTCGTTGCCGAAGAGGCTGCAGAAGCAGAAGCACCCGAAGTCGAAGCAGCGGTCGAAGCGCCTGCAGAGGAAGAGGCCGGCAGTGACACGCCGAACCTGAAGAATCTCAAGAAGGCAGAACTGGCAGCATTTGCAGAAGAAAAGGGTATTGAGCTCCCTGCGAAAGCAACCAATGCAGAAATGATCCAGATGATCGAAGCAGCACTAGAGTAGGACATGGATGAAGAAAAATATCGTACTGATCGGAATGCCCGGCAGTGGCAAAACGACCGTGGGGAAGGAATTATCCCGCAGGACGGGAATGCCCCAGGCTGATGGCGACCACATAATTGAAGATGCAGAAGGCAGAAAGCTTCAGGAGATATTGGATACCGACGGGATCGAGTACTTCAAAACCATGGAAGGCAGGATCCTGGCGAATCTGACCTACGAGAACTACGTGATCTCTCCCGGCGGGAGCGCAGTCTACTATCCAGAGGCTATGGCGCACCTTTCGGAGATCGGAGACATCGTATATCTGAACGTCCGGTTTCCCGAGATCCAAAAACGCGTTACCAACCTGGATTCCAGAGGGATCGTGTTCAAGCCCAATCAGACCTTCGAAGACTTGTATAATGAGCGAACACCGCTATACGAAAAATATGCGGAAATCAATCTGATAACCGAAGGAATGACGGCAGAAGAGACTGCTGACAAAATCCTTAAACTGTTGGGATATCAAGCATAAAGGATAACAGCGAAGCAAAGACAAGGGCAAATCGTCCTTGTCTTTTTTTATGTTTTCCTGTATATTTTACTTATAATTATGTATCATTTCAGCCACAAGGAGGCCAGACAGATGCACCGTTTTCTCGGGGATGACTTCCTCCTGACGACCCGGACCGGCAAAGCGCTTTATTGCAATATTGCTAAGGATCTGCCGATCGTGGATTACCACTGTCACATCGATCCGGCCGACGTCGCTTCGGATCGGATCTATTCGAATCCGACCCAGCTGTGGCTTTCCCACGATCACTACAAGTGGCGGCTTATGAGGGCCAACGGCATCGATGAGGCTTTCATCACCGGCGGCGCCGACGACTTTTGCAAGTTTGAACAGTGGGCGCAGGTTTTGGAAAAAGCTGCCGGAAATCCCCTCTACGTATGGAGCCATATGGAACTGAAACGCTTCTTTGGCTATGCCGGACACCTTACAGGCAGTAACGCCAGGGACGTCTGGGATTTTTGCATGGAAAAGATCGGTTCCGGCATCCGTGCTTCGGCGCTTCTGAAAACCGCAGGTGTCCGCCTGCTCTGCACGACGGACGATCCGGCCTCCGATCTCTCGTGGCATCGCAAATACCGTTCAGATCCGAATCGGACGATCCGCATGCTTCCGGCTTTTCGGCCGGACCGGATCCTGGCTGCAGAAAAGGAGACCTTCCCCCAATATCTTGAGGAGCTGTCGGCGGCTTCGGGCGTAGAAGTGATCGATTTTTCCTCCCTTCGGCGGGCTTTGGATGCGCGGATGGACTTCTTTTCCGATAACGGCTGTGTCATCTCGGATCACGGCCTGTCTGCATTTCATTTTCGCACATGGAGTGAAGCGGAGATCGATGAGATCCTCCGCAGCCGTTTGCAGAAAGCCGAAATCACCGCAGCACAGCAGCAGACGTATCTCTCGGCAGTGCTGTGCTTCCTGGCGGCTTCCTACGACAAGAGAGGCTGGGCGATGCAGCTGCACTTCGGCGTCAACCGAAATGTGAACAGCGCCATGTTTGGCCTTTTGGGGCCGGATACAGGCTTTGACTGTATCGGCGGCGGTATTTCGTATCAAGAGGTCGCCTTGTTTTTGGACAGGATGCAGTCGCAAAATGCGCTGCCGAAAACGGTACTGTATTCCATTGAGCCAGGGGACAATGCTGCGATCGATTCTCTGATCCACTGCTTCCCTTCGCCGGGCATCGCTTCCAAGGTGCAGCACGGCGCCTCCTGGTGGTTCAACGACCACAAGGAGGGTATCCGTCAGCACCTGTCATCGCTGGCGTCCCAGGGCCTTTTGGGCACTTTTATCGGCATGCTTACCGATTCCCGCAGCCTGCTGTCCTATGTCCGTCACGATTACTTCCGCAGGATCCTGTGCGACTATCTGGGTGCACTGGTAGACACGGGTGAGTTTCCAAACGACCCGCAGCTGCTGGAAAACCTGGTCAAAGACATTTCTTACCGGAATTGCCTGTCATATTTCGGTTTGGAAATAGATGAATCATCCAATTTCAACGCCATGCAACAAGGAGGCAACCATGTCACAGATTAAGATCGCTCATACCGGAGATATCGTCCATCAATACAAGGACGGCTACTCTGCAGTTCCCTTCCTCGAAGGGGCTTACGATCAGGCGCGTTTAGAGAAGTGTTCCCTGGAGCCTGGCAGCTCCGTTTCTCCCGAAGTGTACGGGATCACTCAGAACAACCAGCTTTTCATCTTTCTGACGGGAAAGGGTTATATCACAACGCCAAGAGAAGCTTTCAACATCACCGAAGTCGCCGTGTTCGTCCCCGAGTTTGACAAAGAGCGGTTCACCATCACCTGCTCCGCAGACAGCAAAGAGGCGCTGGAGTTCATCCATGTGGTGACAGAGCTCAACGACTACGATAAGACTTGTCTCGTGGAGGCTCGGATCAAGCTGCCCCGATTCCGGCTGCTTTCCCAGGGATGGGAATATGTTGAAAATTTCAAGCAGGACGACACCAAATCCGTGATGCTCATCGAGCACCGGAACCTGGGCAGGCTGTCCATGGGCGCCGTTTTGGGCAAAGGCCCCACCGTCGTTGGCCAGCACATCCACAACGAGCTGGTCCAGTGGTACATCCCGCTTCCCGGCGCCAAGCTCACCTATACGGCGGGCAGCGACCAATATCCCATTCAGAGCGGCGATGTGAGCTTTACGCCCACCGGCTTCCACCACGGCGCTCAGGCCGAAGAAGGGGATTCGTATGACTACATCTGGTTTGAGCTGTGCTGTGACGGCTATCCCGGCGAGATCAAATAAGTGAACGTGAAACAACAGGCCCCTTTGCTCCATCTGACAAGAGCAGGCCTCTTGCATGAGCAGGCCTGGCAAAAAGCGGGCGTTACCTTACCCGGTTATGACGTAGGCGCACTGGCGGAGGAGACGCTCCGCCGGTGCGGTTGGATCCATTTCGGCGCGGGGAATCTGTTTCGGGCGTACACTGCGGCGCTGCAGCAGCATTTGATCCGGCTGGGGGAAGCTCACACCGGTATTCTCGCTGCAGTGGAGGCAGGCTCCGATACCCCGGAAAAAGTGTACGCCCCTTATGACAACCTGAGTCTGGCCGTCACTTTCGGTGCTGACGGCCAGTTGGAAACGGAAGTCATCGGCTGCATTGCAGGGGTGCTTCGGGCCGACCCCCGCAGTCCGGACTGGCAACCGCTGGTCCGAGCTTTTTGCAGTTCTGCGCTGCAGCTTGTCTCGTTCACCGTTACCGAAAAAGGATACGCTACCCATTTGCCCGACGGGAGCGTACGTCCGGAATTGGCAGAAGATCTGAAGCAGGGGCCGGAAAAGGCGCTGGGCCTGCTGCCTGCCGTCACGGCTTTGTTGTTTCGGCGTTATGCAGCAGGTGGTGCGCCTCTGGCGATGGTGAGCCTGGACAACTGTGCGCAAAACGGCCTGCGGCTGGGGGATGCGATCCGCTTCATTGCCGGTGCGTGGCAGAAGGGCGGATGGGTCGATCNNATGATCGACAAAATCACTCCCTATCCCTCGGAAATCGTGCGGGCGCACCTGCAGTCTTTGGGCATTGCGGATATGAATATTCTGAAGACAGGCAGAGGGAGTCTGACTGCTCCGTTTGTCAATGCCGAGAAGCCGGGATATCTGGTCATCGAAGACCGGTTTCCCAACGGCAGGCCTTCTCTGGAGCGGGCCGGCGTATATTTTACCGATCGGGAAACGGTGGAAAAAGTGGAAAAGATGAAAGTGGGTACCTGTCTGAACCCGCTCCACACGGCACTGGCCCTGCTGGGCTGCCTGCTGGGCCTCCCTACGATCGCCGCTGCCATGACGCATCCGCTTCTTCCTGGATTTCTGAAGGAGCTGGCGTTGAAGGAAGGTATGCCGGTGATGGAAGACCCGGTTCTGCTGGACCCGATTCGGTTTTTGGACGAAGTGCTGCTGGAGCGATTTCCAAATCCCAACATTCCAGATACGCCCGGGCGTATTGCTACGGACACCTCTCAAAAAATCCCCGTACGCTTCGGGGAGACCTTGAAAAAATATGCCGCCATGCAGCCCGATCGATTGAAAGAGCTTCAAAGGATCCCCTTTGTGTTTGCCTGTTGGCTGCGCTACCTGCTGGCTGTGGATGATTTCGGAAATCCTATGGAGCTGAGCCCGGATCCGCGTCTGCCAGCGCTTCGAAGCGCTGTGGAGGGCATTGTCCTGGGCGGTCCATGGAACCCCGGACCCCAGCTGCAGGACCTTCTGGGCGACCGGGAGCTGTTTGGTATCGATCTGCGGGCTGTCGGATTGGCGGACCGGGTGACGGAACTGCTGCGGCAGATGTGCGAAGGACCCGGCGCTGTAGAAATAGTGCTGACACAGATCGCTGCCCTGGAATCTTGAAGGAGGAACCGATGAAAATGACGCTGCGGTGGTATGGCGAAGACGTAGATCCCATTCCACTTGAATACATCAGACAGATCCCCGGCGTGACGGGTGTCGTTACCGCTTTGATGGATATGCCGGCAGGCGCGCTTTGGCCTTCGGACCGGATCGCAGAGCGGAAGCGGCGGGNNAAGAGGCCGGCCTGGAGATGAAGGTGATCGAAAGCGTCAATGTTCACGAGGACATCAAGCTGGGTCTGTCCTCCCGGGACGCGTACATCGAAAACTACCGCAAGACGGTGCAACGGCTGGGGCAGGCCGGTGTCGAGGTAATCTGCTACAACTTTATGCCGGTCTTCGACTGGACCCGGACAGATCTGGCGTCGCTTCGGGCCGACGGTTCTACGGCGCTGGCCTATCGGCAGGAGATGGTGGATGCGATCAAGGATCCTCAGGATTTTGCCGACAAAATCGAAAAGAATACCAAAGGCTTTGAGATGGCCGGCTGGGAACCCGGGCGCATGGCAGAAGTGCAGCGGTTGTTCGGCCTGTATCAGCAGGTGTCTCACAACGACTTGTTTCAGAATCTGGAATACTTTCTCAAGGCCGTGATACCTGTTTGTGAGGAGTACGGCGTTTCCATGGCCATCCATCCGGACGATCCACCCTGGGATATCTTTGGGCTGCCCCGGATCATCACCGGCCGGGAGAGCCTGGAACGCGTGCTGTCCCTGGTGGACAGCCCATCCAACGGACTGACGCTGTGTGCCGGCTCCCTGGGCGCCGATCCCAACAATGACCTGCCTGCATTGATCCGGACCTTCGGCAGCCAAAAGCGCATCCATTTTGCGCATATCCGCAATGTAAAGCACTGTGGACCCGGCCATTTTGAGGAAGCGGCGCACTACTCCGATGACGGCAGCCTGGACCTTTATGAAATCGTGAAAGCGTATTACGACGTAGGGTTTAAAGGCGCTGTGCGTCCCGATCACGGCCGGATGATCTTCGGCGAGACCGGCAGGGCCGGTTACGGCCTGTATGACCGGGCCCTGGGCGCGATGTACATCAGCGGCCTGTGGGAGGCCGTCACCAAGAACGAAAAAAATAAGGAGATGAGCAAATGAACAGTATTACAGATACCATTCGCCAGCTCGGCATCGTGCCGGTGATCAAGATCGACGATCCTGAGCAAGCGGTCCCCCTGGCAAAAGCCCTGGAAGCCGGAGGCCTGCCCCTGGCCGAGGTGACTTTTCGTACATCTGCGGCGGCTCAGGCCATCCGCAACATCACCGCCGGCTGTCCTGAGATACTGGTCGGTGCGGGGACTGTCACGACCACAGATCAGGTGGACGCTGCCATGGACGCCGGTGCGGCCTTTTTGGTGAGTCCGGGCTTCAATCCCCGGATCGTTCGCTATTGCATCGAAAAGAATATTCCTATTTTCCCCGGGACCTGCACGCCTGGGGAAATGGAGCAGGCCATGGAGCTAGGTCTGGAAACCGTCAAGTTTTTTCCGGCGGAAGCAGCCGGCGGCACGGCATTTCTGAAAGCCGTGGGCGGCCCATATCCTCAACTGCGCTTTATTCCGACCGGAGGCATCAACCCGGAAAACATCGCAGCCTATCTGAAAATAAAGAGCGTTGTTGCCTGCGGCGGCTCCTGGATGGTCCCGGCGGACCGCATCGCCGCAAAGGATTTTGAGACGATCACAAGGCTGACGGCAGGTGCCGTGGCATTGGTGCGTCGATGCAGAGAAGAAGGAGGCACAAAATGAGCAAGAGAGTCGTAACCTTCGGTGAAATCATGCTTCGGCTGGCGCCCGAAGGGTATTACCGATTCGTTCAGGCATCGTCTTTCGGCGCGATCTATGGCGGCGGGGAAGCCAACGTGGCCATTTCATTGGCCAACTACGGCTTGGATTCCCGCTATGTGACCAAATTACCGGCCCATGAGATCGGCCAGGCTGCGGTGAACACCCTTCGCGGCTTCGGGGTGGATACATCCATGATCGTTCGGGGCGGCGACCGGGTCGGCATTTACTTTCTGGAAAAAGGCGCTTCTCAAAGACCTTCCAAGGTGATTTATGACAGGGCCGGCTCCTCCATCGCTTCAGCGACGCGAAAGGATTTTGACTGGGATCACATTTTTGAAGGAGCTGACTGGTTCCATTTTACCGGCATTACACCGGCATTGGGCCCGGAGATCGCCGCTGTGTGCGAAGAAGCCTGCAAAGCTGCGAAAGACAAAGGCCTGATCATATCCTGTGATCTGAACTACCGCAAGAAGCTGTGGGGCAGGGAAGAAGCGGGAAGAACGATGGCAGCGCTCTGCGCCTACGTGGATGTGTGCATTGCCAATGAAGAGGATGCGAAGGATGTGTTCGGCATCGAACCCGAAGGCAATGATATTACCGGTGGAAAGCTCAACAGGGAAGGCTACGAGACTGTGGCAGCCCGGCTGACGGAACGCTTCGGCTTTCGGACGGTCGCCATTACGCTTCGGGGATCCATCTCCGCCAGTGAAAACAATTGGGCCGCCATGATCTACGAGAATGGAACCTCCTATTTTTCCAAAGAATACAATATCAAGATCGTAGATCGCGTAGGCGGCGGTGACAGCTTTGGCGCCGGCCTGATCTACGGCTGTCTGGCCGGAAAGACAGGCCGGGACGCCCTGGAATTCGCCGTGGCTGCATCCTGCCTGAAGCATTCCATCGAAGGGGATTATAATCTGGTTTCTGCGGCAGAAGTGGAAGCCCTGGCCGGCGGAGACGCCTCGGGCCGCGTCCAGCGCTGAGTTCTGATTTCAAGACAATAAAAAACAGGCTGTGATCGTAAGGATCACGGCCTGATCTATTTGAGGAGCACTACGGTAACACCCTTGTTTTCCGCGATGTCCCGGTCGAACTGCTTCAACTGGCTGCAGTAGTCGATAAATTCGATCCTGCGGTCCTTCCATTCATCGCCGCTGCAGAAATCCTGCACCAGCCCCGATAAACTCCGCTCCCGGAGCTTTTTTCGCACACCGCTGCGGATGCCCCCGCCGGTGCCCGAGGATCCCCATCCGTGGATGAACACCAGGGCCCGGTAGCCCATTCGTTTATATGTACCCAGTTGGCCGACCATATCCCGCACTGCCAAGTCCACTGTAGGGAAGCCTCTTTCCAGATTGATGTAGCGCACTTTCTGCACGGCCGCTCCTCCTAATAAGGATCGTTGAATGCACCGGGGGAAACGCCTCGTTTGTAGACCGCTTTGAACACGTCCCAGGCCNNTGTAAACCAGCGTCAGCCGTCCGGCGATCGAACGGGGATCCTCCAGCCAAATTTTGTCCGTATTGCTGCCGTTGGCGTATTCTGCGTAATACTGTCCGGTTTCCGACAGCCAGAGCGGCGTAAGGCCTTTGCTTTGGACGAGTTCCCGGGCTGCGGTCATGGTCATGGTCCGATTCCCGGTCGGTTTTCCGGTCGGAGAAACGGTCCAGAGGCGAGTATAAAGGGGGATGCCCATCAGGATCTTCCGCCCTTCCACGTAGGTCAGAAGGTCTTGTATGGCCTTGTCTGTCCAGGGGAGGGAAGAGATCGAACCGGCGGAAGGACTGGTGGAATAGTGCTCATCGTAGGTCATCACAGCGATGTAATCCACCGTTTTTCCCAGGGCTGCATAGTCATATTCTATGGTCCAGGGCTTGGGGATCAGTGTGTCGATGGACAGCGTCAGCCCAAGTTTTTCCGTGTGTTTTCTCATTTCCCTTACGAAGGCTGTCAGATTGTTTCGGTCGGCATCCTTGACGTCCTCGTAGTCGATATTGATGCCGTCTACTTCGTACAAGCAGGCATAAAAGAGGTATTGAGCGATGGTCTTGTTGCGCAGGGCTGTATCGGCCAGTACCTTGGTCGTATAGTTTGTCGATCCCGTTGTGCTCATATTGTTGGTGATGGTGGCCCAGACGTAGGTGCCGTTTTCCCGCGCCGTTCTGGTGTAGCCAAGATCTCCGTTGTTTTCGATGTTTCCGCCGCCTTCCACGATCTGATCGAACCAGGTGGGTGCCAGGATATCGATCCCATCGTTGGCTTTCGGCGCAGCAGGTGAGAGATTGCTCACATATTGCCACACAAGATTGATCTTGCGGTTGGCAAAATTCGGCTTTTCCCTGGGGATGTACTGGTAGTCCAGCAAGCGTTCATCGCTGTCGGCGATCTGAATATCGTTCTTCATGATGTATGCGGATTCGCCCGTCAGGGATTCGATTTGATAATACGTGGAGGTTTCCCGCTGGATCAGCACGACTTCGTCCTTGGCCAGGGTGAGGTCGTGTCCGTCACTCTCCAGAAGAGAGGCTACGGCCGGCGTGCCATCCGCAAGAATGCGGCCGGCCCAGGACTGGCTGTCCAGGTTCGTCAGATACAGGGTATCCTGATAAAGCGAATAGCCCAGGCCTGCAAACTGGGCCGTGGTGTTCAGCGGCGCATAGAGTGCGCCATCGATGCTGCGCAAAGGAATATAGACGGTGCCTGCATTGCTTTTGATAAATTGTGTCGTCGTGCCGTCACCGATATAGATGTTGAGACGGCTGAGAACCAAATTCAGCTTGGCATTTTTCGGATCGGTTGTATCCGGTTCAAAAACACTGCCGTTGCCCCGTTGCAGCAGCACGTTCATTGGAATGTAGGGCGTCCCCCTGTGCATGTAGCCGGTGCCTACGACAGTTGTGCCGTTGTACAGGATCGCAAACGGTTCGTATTCCTCACTGGCTGCCCGGGCCGTTCCGCTCCATAAAAAAGACATAAAGAGAACCGTCAGTACTGTACGCACGGCGGTCCGTCTTAATTTATTGCTGTAAAATAGTCTTATCATCCCAAAATCCCCCTGAATATTATTACTGATAGTATAAAGGAAAACGCACTGGCATACAAGGCTGCAAACGGCCAGATTTGCCCAATAAATGCATACCAGTTTAAACGCACATTGATATACATATTCTGGCTATAACTATACTAATTAACTGTAACTGTCAAATTCCCTTGATATCTCAAGATGTTTGGATTAAAATGTACAGGAGTGGTAAGGCAATATTGCCTGCTTGTCGTTGAACAAACAAGTTTATTGGAGGTAAGATTATGAAGAAAATAATCGCTGTTTTATTGATTTTGGTCATGGTCCTGGGCCTGGCAGCCTGCGGAGGCGGCGGTGGAGACGCACCCGAAGTCACCAGACTGACCATGGTCACCGGCGGAGATTCCGGCACATATTATGCATTCGGCGGCGTCATCGCCAGCGTGCTGTCAGCAAAAATAGAGAATCTCGAAATCACGGCTGTTACTTCCGGTGCTTCTGCGGCCAATTGTCGTTCCCTGAACAACGGGGAGGCGGATCTGGCTATCATGCAGAACGACGTTCTGGGCTATGCAGTTACCGGTACGGAAACCATGGCAGCAGACGGCGCAATGCCTAAGCTGAAAGCCATTGCTTCCATGTATCCCGAAGCCGTTCAGCTCGTCGCTCTGGAAAGCTCCGGCATCACATCGGTCCAGGATCTGGCTGGCAAAAAGGTTTGCGTCGGCGATCAGGGCTCCGGTTCTGAAACCAATGCCAAGCAAGTCTTGGAAGCTTACGGGCTCAGCTACGAAGATTTCGATGTGCAATATCTGTCCTTCTCCGAGGCGTCCACTGCCATGCAGAACGGAACAGTAGATGCGGCGTTTGCGACTTCTGCGATGCCCAACAATGCTATCGTTGAGCTGTCCACAATGAAAGACATCGTTGTCGTTCCCATTGACGGCGAAGGAGCGGCTGCGCTGATCGCACGGTATCCGTTCTATGCGGCTACGATGATCAGTGACGACATTTACAATGTTCCCGGCGCGGGTACGGTTGCCATGCTGGCCACACTGGTCTGCACCGAAGACATGTCCGAAGATCTGGTTTACAACATCACCAAAAATCTGTTTGAAGCCAAGGAAGACCTGATTGCCGGCCATTCCAGAGGCAATGACATCTATCTTGAAAAAGCAAAAGACGGCGTCACCGTCGACTTCCACCCCGGTGCTCTCAAGTATTACGAGGAGCAGGG
>DPKU01000127.1:28608-29697 GCA_003542355.1 Clostridiales bacterium
AAGGATGAGCGTGCGGGCCAATCGCCCGCGCGGCTCTTCCTGATAGCGGTACTGATCCTTTGTACCGCATTTTTGACGGTGCCAGGCACCCGCCGACTCGTCGTGGAACGGGATGATACCGCAGAGATCCTGGCCGCACTTCCTGTCGAAGAAGGAGAGATGGTACGGATCGGGTTTACACATTCGGTCAACCTCTCACCGGTATGGGACTGCTACGAGATCCAAGGGAACGAGATGATTTTGCGCGCTACTGTTTTTCAGACGTACGGCGCCGGTATCCCCATCCTGGATGATGGGCTCGGAACAGGGTTTCGAAGCACACCGGAAGGATTTGAGATCACTGGGATCGATCTTCCCAGGACCGATATCCCGATCCAGCTTCAAACCGTACCCGACCATACATTGTACTATCGGCAAACCCCCATCCGCCTGCTGGAGCTGGCTGGATCGGGAAGCCTTATTCATATCGGTATCCGGCGGATCTCCCTGCTCAAGAGGATGTCCATCCGTCCGATCGCCCCCTATCTGTAAATGCAGGAGGTATTCCATGAAATTGTTTCAAAAGAAGATTCGGAAGGATCGTACCGCGCAGGACTTCCGGGACGACATCGACCGAAAGGGTCTGTCAGAAGATGAAATCGCCCGCCTGGAAGCGGAGGCGGTCCTGGAAAAGTATGATAAAGAATCTGCCTTTCGGAACAAATTGCCCGCCAATGTGACCAATGCCATCTCGGCGATCCTGATCCTGTTTTCGTTGTTTCAGCTCTATACCACCATCTGGACGATTCCGATCCAAAAACTGCGGCCGATCCATCTGGCTTTTACGCTGCTGCTGGTATTTTTGCTGTATCCTGCGGCCCGCAGGCTGAAAAAGGACCGGATCCCCTGGTACGACGCCATCATGGCATTCATGGCGCTGGGTTGTGCGCTGTACATCCCGTTCAATTATGAATATGTGATCCAGAATGTGGGGAACTACACGCCCATGGATATTGCCGTCGGTGTACTGGGGATCCTTCTCCTGATGGAAGCCTGCCGTCGGGTGGTGGGGCTGCCGATCCTGATCATCGTCTCGGTGTTCTTGCTGTA
>DPKU01000158.1 GCA_003542355.1 Clostridiales bacterium
AACCATCCTTTCCGGTCTTGATCACCGCATGCCGGGCACCCATCTGTAGAAAGCAGCTGGCGATCCGATCCAGCTCGGTCTCCCCGCTGAACCAGCATCCCTCGTCGTAATTGGGGAAAATATAATCTGTATAGGGAAGAAATGCTTCCAAGTCGGCCTTTGCCGCATCGTCCGGACCGCGAATCACATCCACACAGGTAATAATTCCCTTTTCTTTGGCCATTCGCAGGAGCTTTGGGAGCGCTTTCGTCAGACCGGAGCAGGAAAATGCGCTTCCGACAGATACCACATCTGCATCCTTGAGCGCTGTCCAGTCGATACAGTCCTCTGATATGGAATTATCAGCACCGTGATTGATAATGAAGCTTCTTTCCCCGTCGGGATGGATGCAGACCAGAGAGACCGTGGTAGGCAGATGGGGATCCCGCACCACGCCTTTCATGTCTACACCGATTTGCTCGCCTTGCTGCAGGATGAAGTCACCAAACAGGTCCTTCCCCACCAGGCTCATCAGACGCGCCTGATGTCCCAGCTTGACCAGCGTGATCGCCTCGTTGATGGCGTCTCCACCTGTGCTGTATGTGAATCGGGGAATACGTGTCGTCTCAGCTTCGAAAGCATCCCTTGGGATGCCGGGTATGAGCACATCGCAAACCGCCAGTCCGTAACAGATCGCCGTCCCTTGTTTCAATACAGCCTCCTATGCCTTTCCCTGACTCCCGAACAGCCGAATCTTTTCTTCCGTTCGCGCTTTCACCGCTTTCACGTGGTTTTCAGAGATTGTGTAATAGTTTGATCCGGCCTCGATATCCTGACAAAAGCTTTCCATTGCCGAAAGGAGCAGCTCGGTATGGATATTGATCTTCGTGATGCCCGACTCTGTACAGCGACGAATATCTTCGTCCGGGATCCCTGATGCGCCGTGCAGAACCAGCGGAACACCCACGGCCTTTCGCACAGCATCCAGCACTTCGTAGCGGATCTCCGGTTTTCGCTGATAGACGCCATGGGCATTGCCTATAGCCACGGCCAGCGCATCGATTTCCGTCCTGCTCACGTATTCGGCAGCCCGAGACGGGTCTGTAAATCCGTAGTTTGACAAATCGGACATGCCTTCGTCGCCCACATGACCCAATTCTGCTTCTACAGGGATCCCCAGAGGGCGGCAATAGGCTACTACCTCTCTGGTCCTTTGGATATTTTCTTCGAAAGACAAGGCCGAAGCGTCGATCATCACGGAATTGAATCCGGCTTCAACCGCCTGCTTCACCTGCTCAAATGTGTTGGCATGATCCAGATGGATCACAACAGGAAGGTCGGTCTCTTCCGCATAGGAACGCATGAGCTTGGCAAAATGTCGTATAGGAGAATAGACTTCAAAGGGAGGCCCATACGCCAATATGATCGGCGCCCGGAGCGCCTTCTGGGCATCCATAACCCCTTTCAGAAGTTCCAGATTAAAGACATCGAAATTGCCGACGCCGTATCCTCCCGCATCTGCCCTCTCCAACATTTCTCTCATTGATACCAGTGCCATTGTTACATCCGCCTTTCGTTTTTGATTTCAATATCCAGCTGCGGGAATGGAATGGTGACTCCTGCATCTTTGAGTGTATCTTTTACCTTGTTCATATTATCCCATCTCACGTCCCAGAATTCCGAGGTTTTGCACCAGCAGCGAAGGATCAGGTTGACAGAACTGTCGCCGTAATCGTCCACGACGCAGTAAGGAGGCGGATCCGGAAGGATCCGATTATCCTTTGCCAGCATATCCAGCAACGCTTTTTTTGCCGTTTCAATATCCGCTTCATATGCAATAGAGATATTCAGCGTAAGTCGCCGGGTTTCCAGTTTGGAGTAGTTGGTGATGGTACTATTGGTCAGCTGGCCGTTGGGAACCGTCACCACTTGGTTATCGATGGTCAGGATCGTAGTGTACAGCAGATCGATGCTCTCGATCATACCGGAAACACCGCAGCATTCCACAAAGTTTCCTTTGGTGAAGGGCTTCGTGAACATGATCAGGATTCCGCCGGCGAAATTTCCCAAACTGTCCTTGAGCGCCATTGCAACGGCCACACCGGCCGCAGCAAAGGCCGTCAGAAAGGAAGTCGCTTTGATGCCCATGGAATCCAGCAGCGTGATCAGCAGGATCGACCACAGGGCGACTTTTAGGATATTGCCGAAAAACCTGTGGAACATGGGATCGATTCGGGTCTTCCTTAAAAATCTGGAAAAAATCTTTATTGAGATCTTGATCGCAACAATGCCGATGACCAGGATCAGCAAAGCCACGAGCGCCTGACTCGATATTTTAGTTATTGTGTCACTGTCAAAGAATGGCATTGAGTTCTCCTGTTAGCATTTCCAGAGATAGGCGAACAATTCCTTCGTTACGGCAGGAACGACTTCAAACAGACTCTTTTTACTCACGCGTTCTGTCCACTGGTGATACTCTTTCCCGATAGGCCCGTAGATGACTGCAGGGATCCCGATTTCTTCGATCGCTTTGAAATTAAGCTGATACAGGTCTCCCCACATAGGTGTGTTTGCGGAAAATTTCGTATAATCGAAAGGATGGTCGATTCCGCAGTAGCTGGCATCGGAAATTCCCATAAAATAGTTTTCGAAGTCCATCTTTTGCCCAAAGCCGGCTTCGGCTGCCTTCTTGGCGACCGCATAAGCATTGCTGCCTGTATTTTCTTTCCCCTTGATCAAGTCGCTGTGGATGGGCAGATAATAGGGCGGCGCAAATCCGAGCAGCACAACCGGATTTTTGATATCAGCGAATTTAAGGACGGCTTCCATCATCTTTAGGGTGGCGCTGGGGAAGTTCAATTCTCCCCGTACGATCTGTGCGCCGATCGCTTCATAGATTCCGGTATAGTATGCGTCGAAGCCCTCCGGATCCTTTGCTTTAAGTTCCGCTACCAGTTCTTCGAAGGAATATACGGTCGTCTTGTATTGGATCTTGTCCTTTTCGGCAAATTTATCCCGCTTTTTATATTCCTGGTACACAGCGTCCAGCTCTTTGACGCTGTGATCCAACGCTTCGGCTGCGATCTTCTTGAGTTTTTCCATGATCTGTTCAGGCGTGGAATCGAAGGTCAATGCAGTGAAGTAGCCCGCTGCACGAAGCGGCAGGGATACGTCGTAGAGTTCCTTCATGTCACGCATGTTCGTCCAGGTGGGCGGGACCGTGGCTTCATCTTTATAACGGTCAGAGAATTCCAGCGAGATGTTTGTTTTCTGATAGATCTCTGCCAGGATCCCCAGAGGAGTGATGCCATCAAAGCAGTGTCCCACATGGGCTGTAACGCCTTGGACCATCACCACCGGCATGATCTTTCCAACAGATCCGATGGACATGATCTGGGCGCCGTTCTGCTCATTGGTGGGTTCGGGATCAACAACGATCTTCAAGTCGAGGCCGTAACGATTCTTCAGCTGAAGGATCAGTCCGGCCGCTTCCCGCATGCCTGCCGAGTAAGATTCTTCGTCGGGGACGGTGATCATCAGCAGGTTGCCGGGAAGTTCGCCCTTTTGCGCAAGGGCCGCATATTCTTCCAACAGCGCCATGTGGAGGGCCACCCCGCCCTTCATATCGGCCGCGCCCCGGCCCCAGATCCATTCGCCGGACTCCAAATCTGCCCGGGCTTCCGACGAAAGGTCTTTCTTTGCAAGAGCCTTTTCGAGATCTTCGCCGATTTGATAGGCTTGTTCAGCCAATTCTCCGTAGCTTTCGGCGCTCACTACGTCTATATGGCCCATAGAAACCACTGTATTTGCCGAGTTGCCAAGAATCAGAGCATAAGGAACGGTACGTCCAAAAGCGTCGTTGGGGATGGGGTACAGGCCGAACTGATCCGGATGCTCCTTAAAATATGGGATCTGCGCGAAGAATGCATGCACATACTCTGACATAGCATTTTCTTTAGCTGAATAACTGACGCTGTCCACAGCAACCATCTCTTTCAGCAATGTATAAATTCTTTCTCTGATGTTCTTTTCCATGAAAATTCTCCTATCGTCTTATGACATGTGAAATGATATATTGATGATTATTTATTGGTCAATCGATATCTCCATAAGATTATCACAAATCCTTCCTTCTTCCAAGCCTCAGCAGAATGAAAGCGCCTGCAGCCACAATGAACAGGATCACCGCAAAGCAATGCATAAAATAGGCCTCCGGAAGGATCAGGATCACCGGGTCCGTTCGGTAATCAAAAATCCAGTTGTCGTTACGAAACACCAGCTCGTGAAACAGAACAAAAGCGCGGTTGAAATCCGACGCGGTCCACAAGCCCAGAAGGAATGGAATAACCAGCACTGTCCAGCCGGCGATGCGGAATCTGGCTTTGTTGGATCGGAATCCGGCTGTCAGCAGAGGGATCAGCGCCAGCCCACCGGCGATGCCCAGAGCCCAGACCGTGCGAAACACCGATTTGACCTGCTCAAAATGATAAATCGCACCGGCGGAAGACGGGAATGTTGGAAGGGAAAATTCGGTCCGAACCCAGGGCATGCACCATCGGATCAACGCATCATAATTCGCGATGATTTCTTCCTTGGTATAGCCGGAAGATCCGGGGATGTTCAGATAGTCCAGTTCAAAATAGTATAGTGATCGAAACAACAATACGAAGCTGAGGCCAAAAGCGGTCAAGAAAAACAGGGCGCTAAGCCCTGTCAGGAGGTGACCGGTATTCGATAAAGACTTCTTCTTTGTATCAGCAGCACGTCGCATCGATTCTCTCTTAGTCCAGGATCCCCAATGCCTTTTTGAGCAGTGGATCCAGGATGTTCAGTGCTCTGGCTTTCAGCCGTGCGGGAATGCCAAAAAACGGTTCAGCAATACTGCCGGCGATCGCAGCGATGGTATCACTGTCTCCTCCGATAGAGACTGCATTCCGGATCACGTCTTCAAAATCCGTTCCTTCCAGAAATGCAACGACTGCCTGGGGAACGGTGCCCTGACAAGTGTCTTCGAATTGATAACTCGCACGGATCTGATCCAGGGTAAAATCCAGATCGTAGTACTGGCTCACGTGCTTCTTGATCTGCTCTTTTGTGCAATTCTGCCGAGCCATATAAATGGCTTCCGCTACGGCGACCGCTCCTTTGATCCCCTCCGCGTGATTGTGGGTGACCTCCGCAGAATAAACCGCAAGTTCCTTGGCTTCCGAAAGACTGTCGGCCAGCCACGCAGCAGCAGATACGCGCATGGCTGATCCGTTGCCCTGACTGTTGTATGGTTTCGGCTCTTCGGCCAGGAGCCATTGATTGAAGCGTGCGCCATAGCCGCAAACCGGGTATTCCCTGCCGATCTCCCGCATGTAATTGATCAGGAGCGTATGCACATCCTTTGTTTTGTCCTTCTTATATTCCCTGAGAGCGGCGCATACTGCGCAGGTCATTACAGTATCATCGGTGAAGTGACTATTCTTCTTCCACAGAGGAAAATCCTTCTTTTTGATGTTGTTGAATTCGTACACCGACCCGACGATATCGCCTATGATTGCTCCAAACATCGATTTCTCCTAACGCTCTTGTACCAGATATTGATTGCACTTATTATACAATTTTTATCGTAAAATGTCCAGTGCGACAGGTCGCAGGCACTGCCCTCAATAAAAAACCCGTCGGAAAAGACGATTCTCTTCCGACGGATTTTGTATGCGCTGCTGTTTGCGGCTACAAAAGCAGACCGCCTACTGCGATGAACAGCGGTGCAAACACCA